>DEBE01000248.1:0-1856 GCA_002348425.1 Alphaproteobacteria bacterium UBA2964
GCGACAATTTCAAAAATTCTCGGAGAAGATGTTCCACTTATAGGGTTTTTTGCTAATGGTGAAATTTCCAATAGCAGACTTTATGGATATACGGGCATCCTAGCAATAATACATTGATCCGTCTTTTTGTCGCCCTTTCTATACCTGATAGCCATCGAAGAAGTCAGAGAAAAATTTGCTGTGGTGTTCGGTCTGCACGCTGGATTAATGAGGAAAGTTTTCACCTAACTTTGGGATTTATAGGTGAGGTTGAAGAGCCAGAGTTGGACAACATCATACTCTTGTTGTCTTCGCTGAAGTTACCGCAATTTCAATTAAAGTTTTCGGGTGTAGGTTATTTTAAAATTGGTAAAAATATTCATTCCCTTTGGGCAAGGGTGGAGGCAAATGATGGATTACTTACTCTGTGCAAGCAGATTAAGACGGTTCTTAGAGAAGATGGTATACGGGGTTTAAATAAAAAGTTTGTACCTCACGTTACTTTAGCTCGGTTAAAGCGGACTTCGGCAGCCGAAGTTAGCCAATGGCTTGCTAAAAATGTTTCTTTCCGGATGCTACTTATGAATGTTGGGAGTTTTGAGTTGTTTGAAAGTTATATTTCAAAAAGCACATCAATTTATACCTCAATCCAAAAGTATCCACTAATGTTAGAAAAATTAGTATGACAGTTATCTATCAAAATTACGATCAAAGAGCTCTTGATCACAATTATAATGCAAGGGCAACTGTGTCTGACGTGGAGGAATATCTGGCAGACTATACCAAACGAAGTGCTCACGCTCGGGGTATACTTGATTGCATGGAGGATATTGCCTACGGCAATCATGAAGACGAGGTTATGGATATATTCCCCGCGGGTGTTAACTCTCCTATTTTCGTCTTTATTCATGGAGGGTATTGGAAGGCTTTAAGTCAGAAAGATTCAGCATCAATGGCCCCTGGCTTGGTTGCTCGTGGTATTACTCTCGTGACATTAAACTATTCCTTAGCACCATTCGCTTCGCTCGATTTGATCGTCGCACAATGTCGCCGGGCTTTGGCGTGGGTATATAACAATTCAAGTCAGTTTGGTGGTGATAACAGTCGCATATTTTTAGGAGGGTCATCTGCGGGAGGACAATTAACTGGAATGTTGCTTGCCGGTGGTTGGCAGTCGAGATTCGACGTACCTTTCAATATTGTTAAAGGCGCGATAGCTTTAAGTGGCTTGTATGATTTAGAACCAATTAGATTGTCCAATATCAATGAATGGATGAAACTCGATCACGGGTCAGTGGAGAGGAATAGTCCAATTCGCCATTTACCCGATGATGGGGGTCGCTTGGTTATATCTTTTGGAGAGAATGAGACAAATGAATTTAAACGTCAAAGCATTGAGTATGCTAAAGCTTGGAGTTCGAAGGGTATGGTCTGTGATTTTTTTGAAATGAAAGGGCGTAATCACTTTGATATAATTCTTGATTTAGATGATTTTTCTACTCCGATCGGTAGGTCCTTATTTGGCATGATTTTGGAAGAAACAATATGATTTCTTGTCAAAAAGTTTATTTAAAATTAGTGATTAAAATTTAATCCTGGAGAGTAACCTAATTTACTTATTAAGTTAGATTGATTGTCTCAATAATGGGTCCCAAAAAATAAAATGATTTGACAAGTCGATATATAAAATCCTGCCTCAAATATATGGGTATCAATTTATTGTCTAAAAAATTGACTAACGACTTATCATTAATTGGCTCACCTAGAAGTGAAAAATAAAAAATGTGTTTTAACCATATTAAACTTCGTAATTAAACTGTTTTGTCTAAATATTAGTTGAATGAATTTATGAATAGTAAATTGAAACGAGCGGTAGC
>DEBE01000248.1:2245-6262 GCA_002348425.1 Alphaproteobacteria bacterium UBA2964
AGTTTCAATTATGCAGCGACATATGCTGCTGTGCGTTATTTGTCTAATGATTTTGGCGTTTTTCAATTAGTATTTTTCCGTTCTGTTCTGGGCGTGATACTGATGGCGCCGTGGATTATGAAAGTTGGTCTGGGTATTCTCCGAACCAATCACTTTAGCGCCTATTTAGTTAGGGGGTCCCTAAATTATGCAGGAATGTTATTATTAATCTTCGCACTTGCTTCACTGCCTTTGCAGGACGTTACTGGGCTGATGTTTACATCACCCCTTTTTACCGTTCTATTTGTTGCGATATTTCTTGGTGAGCCTACTGGCCTAAGGCGCTGGGCAGCACTGATAATTGGATTTGTGGGTGCTATGATTATAATCCGCCCTGGCTTTCAAGAACTCACCCTAGCGGCTTTGGGGGTGTTGGGGACAAGCTGTGCCTATGCGATCATTAACGTTTCCACAAAGACATTATCTAAGGCAGATAGCTCCAATAAAATTATTTACTATGATTTTCTGATGATGACGGTCTGGAGTATCATTCCGGCCATCTGGTTCTGGAACGAAATTAGATCCGAACATTTGTTATGGATTATAGCGATGGGTATTTTTAGCTCGCTTGCGAGACAGGGTATAATTCGTGCCCTAGCGGTCGGAGAGGCTTCGGTTGTAATGCCTTTTAATTTTTTGAAATTACCATTTAGTGCTTGTTTAGGTTTGGTATTTTTCAAGGAAAACCCTGATTTGTGGACTGGTGCGGGTGCGGCGGTTATTTTTGTTAGCGGTTATTATATTGCCCGTCGAGAAGCCACTTTAAAAAGAAATGTTGAAAACAAGCCAGTGCATCATTCCTCCAAGCTTTAACGATCACGATTACGGCCCCGAGCCTCATCTCTTGCAATATAAATGGTAGAAACGATAATTATAAATGCTCCCGTAAAGGTCCAGTAATCTGGAACTTCACCAAAAATGGAATAGCCAAGGATAACAGCATAGATCAAGCGAATATATTCCATCGGGCCAACGGCATTGGCTTCGCCGGCGGAGAAGGCTCGTATAAATCCGGTCATCCCTATAGTCGTCATTATACCGATGCCAGCCAGTAAAAACCATTCTGAGCCAATTGGGGCTTGCCATAAAATGATGGTCGGGATGATAAAAACTAATGACCCTCCAGCATGATAATAAAAAAGAATTCTGTTGGGTGGTTCTGTAGATGCCATCATTCGAATGAGTACGTTTGCAATTGCAAAAGTGCAGGCGCTGATGAGTGCAATGAGGGCGACTGGATCGAAGCCACTATGACCTGGCCGCACCATAATCAATACCCCAATGAAACCAAACCCAGTGGCTATCCAGCGCCGCGTTGTTACTAATTCAGATAGAAGTAAAACAGCAACAATTGTGGTGAATAAAGGCCGTGAAAAAGCGATTGCGGTCGCATCAGCAAGGTAGAGGTGAATTACTGAATAAAATACTCCTAATTGTGCGATGCATGCAATTACAAGGCGAGTTAAATGAATTGCCGGTCGACTAGTTTTCAATTCAGACCAGCCCAAACGGATGAAGATTGGAGAGAGGATCAAAAGCCCAATCGAGTAACGGCAGAATGCCAACTCCATGGGCCCAAATTTTTTACCCAATAGTTTGATAAGCACATCGTTAAGTGCAAATGCTACTGTTCCCATGGTTATCCATAAAATACCGCGAAAATTGCCCGGAAGCGCAATCCAACGATTTTTTAAGCGTTCCATCATGAAAAGATAACTAATCTCTTACCTTGGTGGCCTTTTGGGCTTCGTCCCGCGCTATATAAATTGCACTCGCAACTATTAGAATAGCCCCTAGTCCGGTCCAGATAGAAGGAATCTCATTGAATAAAAAATATCCAAAGAGGGCGGCGTAGATTAACCGAATATATTCTATAGGTCCCACAGCGTTAGCTTCTCCTACTGAAAATGCGCGGACAAAACAAGTCATACCCAATGTTGTCAGGACGGCTATTGAAATGAGGAGAACCCATTCTATACCCACTGGCATGGTCCAAAACCAAATTGCTGGTCCGGTAAAAACAATGATACCGCCTATATGATAATAGAATAAAATTCGATTGGGCGGCTCAGTTCTGGCCAGTACCCGGATCAAAACATTTGCGGTTGCAAATGCCAGTGCTGAGGCTACCGCAATAAGAGCAATTGGATTTATTGTATTAGCACCTGGTTGGATCATAATGACAACACCGATAAAACCAACAATAGTAGCCATCCACCGTCGACCACTCACTACCTCTGAAATAAAAATCACGGCCACTACGGTAGTGAAAAGGGGTTTGGAAAAATAAATAGCGGTTGCATCTGCTAAGGGCATATTAATGACAGTGATGAAGATTCCGAGCTGGGCGGCCATGGCAAGAGACATTCTCACGATGTGAAGTCCTATACGCTGTGTTTTCAATTCTGCGACGCCCATTTTAATAAAAACCGGAGCGAGGATAATCATGCCAATGCCGTATCTAAATAGAGCTAGCTCGGTCGGGTCAAATTTTTTACCCAATTGTTTGACGATGACATCAGTAACGGAGAATAGGAAGGCGCCAATACTTAGCCACACGATACCACGAATGTTCCCAGGCATTTTTAGCCAAGCGCTGGACAGCTTTTCTGTGATTATGGGTGTTTTCAAAGTGGTAAAAGGTCTCCCGAAGAAGTCTATTTTAAGACAAGACCTTCTGTAATGCCTGATATTAAAATTACTTACAACTAAAACCAATCCCACAGATCATTTAATTAATCAGTAATTCACTCTATTACTTGTTTGACTTGATTGTACGATCTGTTTTTATAAGGGCACAAAGAATTAAACTAGGAAAATAAGTGAAGCCTCCACCGTTAGACATTTTGGCACCGACCACGATTGAGGATGCTCTCTCGTTACTCTCGGATTATGGGATGGAAGCCAGACCCCTGGCAGGAGGACAAAGTTTGGTGCCGCTATTAAATTTTCGTTTAAGTCGTCCCGAGGTTTTAATAGATTTAAATAAAATTCCTGAACTAGACTATATAAACGAAGTTGGGGGTCAAATAGAAATTGGCGCTATGACCCGTGAACGGAGTATTGAATTCAGCGAGCTTATTCGTGATTGCGCGCCGTTGTTGTGGGAGGCAACAAAAAATATTGCCCATTTGCCAATCCGCAGTCGAGGAACAATTGGTGGAAGCCTTGCGAATGCGGATCCAGCTGCAGAGTATCCGGCCGCCGCACTTGCTTTGGAAATGGTATTTCGAGTGCAAAGTATTAGAGGCGAACGACTCATCAAGTCATCCGATTTTTTTCAGGATGTTCTAACAACCTCCCTCGAGCCAGACGAGCTTTTAACTAAAATTATTATTCCAAAAATCCCTGAAAATTCGGGTGCAGCTTTTGAGGAAATTGCTCGTAGGCATGGAGATTTTGCAATTGCAGGAGTAGCGGCTCAAATCACTTTTCGTGATAAAATTCCTACTGCAGTCAATCTTGCAGCATGCGGAGCCGGCCCGGTAGCTATGCGCTTGTGTGCTGCTGAATCAATCATTCTAAATGAAGGTATCGGTAGAGATGCTATTAAAGCGGCGGCCGCGGCGGCCGCCGCGTCGGTAGATCCAATGTCTGACCAAAATGCTAGTTCATCTTATCGACGGCGTTTAACTGGGGTTGTAACGGCACGAGCAATAAATAAGGCTTTACATAATGCAGGTGTGGTCGATGTCTAAAAGGCGCAGAGTAGCTGTTAAAGTTAATGGAGAGCTCCTAAATGGTGAGGCTAGTGGACGCATGCTACTGTCGGATTTTTTGCGTGATGTTTTGGGAAAGACGGGTACGCATGTCGGCTGCGAACACGGGGTTTGTGGTGCATGCACAGTAATAGTTGACGGGGTCGCGGCCCGATCTTGTCTTATGTTTGCTTTCCAAGTTGACGGTGCGGAAATAAAAACAGTTGAAGGGTTAGCGGATGGGCAGGAATTACATCCTTTGCAAAAATTATTTTCTGAG
>DEBE01000140.1 GCA_002348425.1 Alphaproteobacteria bacterium UBA2964
TCTAAAATTCTCTCGACGAAGTATCGATAAGCTGTAGAGTGGAAAAACATCGGAGGTGCAACAAGTAATCGCCCTTCGGAGTCTAGAATTACACAACTAAAGTCTCTAGATTCCCGAACGATCGTTGAATATCCGGAGCGAAAAAAATGGTGGTGCATCTCATCCATTAGGCTCCCGATACGATTACGGAGTATCTGTACTGTTATGGGGTCAATACTATCTTTTGCTTTACCATTCATTATTGTTTTTCCACATGAAGAAGAAGATTTCCCGCCTTATCCAGAGCAGCTCCCCAGCCCTTGGGAACTACCGCAGTAGAATCTAATTGTTCAACTATTATTGGCCCTGAGACTATTTTCCCAACAGGAAAATTATCCCTTCGCCATACACCTGCTGTAACCGTATTTCCTAACGAATCTCGAAATGCACGTTGCTCAACTTGGGCGGTTTTTTTATTTTTATTTGGCCCACCCATTAAATTTAATTGAGCCTTCTGGATCGGCACTACTACCCTTAAACGGTAGCTTACAATCTCGATTACCGCGTCGCGAGCTGCGTGTCCGTGAACGGCTTCATGACGCTCATGAAATCGGTCTGCTAAAGCGACTAAACCATTAACATCTAGTGGGGTCGGTAATCCTCTCATAGGTATTCTAATCTCATAACCCTGACCGGAGTAACGTAAGTCAACCTCTCGAATAAAATCCCGTGTTTCGTCACCTAGATCTTCATTTTGCAATTCCTTAGATGCCTCATGCTCCAGCGTCCGGAACGTAGATTCAACATGATCAGGTTCGGTGCCCTCCAGAGCCTTTAAATCAGACTTTATATAATCATGAACTACATCTGCACAAAGGAGCCCTAGGGCCGAGAAGGCGCCTGGGTTGGTAGGAATAAGAACCTTCCCAATTCCAAGATCTGCTGCGACATCAACCGCATGTGCAGGGCCGGCTCCGCCAAATGGAACAAGAGTAAAGTCTGATAAATCAACCCCTTTTTTAGCGGCTTGAACACGAATTTCATCTGCCATTCTTGCATTGATCACCCTAGTAATGCCGGCTGCAGCAGCCGTGATGTCGATACCCATCGGCGTTGCAATCTTTTCATTGATTGCTTGGGCTGCTTTCTCTTTATCTAGAGACATTTCACCACCCAAAAAATATTCTGGATTAAGGATACCCGATACGACATCAGCATCGGTTACAGTAGGCTGCTTTCCCCCTTTATTATAACAAACCGGGCCAGGCAAAGCACCAGCGCTACCCGGTCCTACGGCAAGCATACCAGCCGCATTAACGGTCGCAATACTGCCTCCACCCGCGGAAATAGTAGTAACATCCAATGCCGGGACAGCAACCATTCGCCCCGAAATATACGCCTCCGAATGTTCTAAGGGGGTTCCATTTTCTATAAATGCAATATCACAACTCGTCCCACCCATATCCATCGTAACTATATCGCTTACACCCTCACCAACTCCCAAAAGATGAGCCGTTCCTTGGACGCCCGCGGCTGGGCCGGACAGAAGAGTATGCACTGTCTGCACCTCTGCATTTGCAGACAAAGGCATCACACCTCCGTTTGATTGCATTAGAAAACGACGACGCGTGAGGAGTTTGTTTTGATCCAGTCCATCTGCCAAATCAGAAATATATCCAGACAGGACAGGAACTAGATATGCATTTATTAGGGTTGTCGAATAGCGCGGCCACTCACGAATTCGCGGTAAAACCTCACTAGATAAAGATACGAATGCGTCTGGCGCAATCTCCCTAATTATTTCTGCAGTTTCCCTTTCATGAAAATTATTCATATAGGAAAAAAGATAGCAAACAGCAAAAGAGTTTATTCCCTCTAAAATCAAGGTTTTGCATGCTTTCTCTACTTCGTCCCGATCAAGCGGGATTATTTCTTCTCCCAGATAATCAACCCGACATGCAATTTCATGAGTTTGAGACGCAGGAGCCAAATGAGTTGGGCGTTTAAAGAGGTGATCAAATGGGTTGGCCCGATCCCTTGCTTGTGTTTGCACCTCACAAATTGCGCTGTAGCCACTATTTATTAGAAGACCAATTTTCGCGCCCTTCCCTTCCAGAAGGGCATTAGTCGTAACCGTTGTACCATGGGCGAAAAAAGAAATGTCTTCGGGAGAAACGCCACTATCCAGTATACGACGCAAGCCATTTAGAACCGCCTCAGCCGGATTTTGAGGTGACGAGGGTAACTTTTCAATTCTGACAGAACCACAATACAAGTCATTCAGGACTAGATCCGTATGTGTACCACCAACGTCGACACCCAGATGGTATCTAGCCTGTCCGTTGTCTTTTACCATTCCTTTTATTTTCAGCGGCTAATTTTTGATCTTCTTATATGGCCTCATTGTCAAACCATATGTCAATATAAGACAGTGACAGAGGGGAGGAGGAGAAATAATATTCCTCAATAAAATTTATCGGTTTATAGGTTGAAATGAGCACAGAAATTAAAATTACAGCTTCTGACGGGCATTCATTTGATGCTTGGCAAAGCGAGGCTAAAGGAGAAAAGAAAGGCAGCGTGGTTGTTCTTCATGCTATTACCGGGCGTATCAGCCACCTCGCAGATGTCTGCGACCAATGGGCTGATAATGGCTATACCGCCATTGCTCCTTCCCTTTTTGACAGGATCTCACCAAATATAATCAATAGCTATGATCCCGACGGGGTTGAAGCGGGGATCTGTCATTACACGTCTCTGACAGAAAAACAAATTTTAACCGATATTGCCGCATCTTCCGAAAAGGTCAAAAGAAATCAACCCATAGTAATTTCCGGGTTCTGCACCGGAGGTACATGGGCTTGGGTCAGCGCAGCTAAACTGCATTTTGATGCCATGGTCAACTATTACGGAAGCCATGTACCCGCCTGGCTTCATATTAGCCCCAATTGTCCGTCAATTATCCACTACGGTGACATCGATCACTGCGTCTCAATGAAGGAAATAGAGGACATCCAGACTGCCAATCCAGACTTGAAAGTAAAAATTCACCCCGGCGCAAAGCACGCCTTTTTCAACCCAGAGCAAGAAAGTTATCACACTGAGGCGGCAAAAATTTCCTGGGCACAGTCTATGGAATTTCTTGATCAAGTCCTCTTTTAAAAATCAATCCTATAAAAAAAGGCAACTATTTTTTTATGTCTTCCCTAGTCGAAAAGATCAGGAAATTTTTCACGTATCTTTGCTTTCAGTGCCGGACTCGCTTCCGCAACCTTTGGGAAATCTTCTTTCCAGCCGTAAGGTCGACAAGCATCAATAAGCCCTCGGTTATTTTGCCACGGCGGCTCGCGCAACATTGGGTCGAGGGGTGTAGACCAAGACCGTTTTACAAACTGGACATCTTCGGGTGGGTCGCACCGCGTCGACATGGCCCATATCACATCAAACATATTAGAGGGATCAATATCCTCATCCACGACGACAACCCAGCGACCCGCGTAATTTCCCGCATGACAATTCATTGCAAGCATGCCTGCTTGTGAGGCATGGCCGGGATAGAGTTGTTTGATAGCAATCACATTGAAAAGACGTCCCGCGCCCGCCTCATGACACCAAACGCCTCGAATGCCATTGAGGCCGGCCTTCTCACACTCATCCCAAATCATGGCAGACTTCACTGCTGCCCGTGCAAAGGTAAAGTTTTCTGGCGGCCTGGATGGTATAGCCAACGTCAAAATTGGATTTGTACGATAATATATACGTTTAATTTTTACTGACGGGAGAAGAGTAGCATTAGAGGCATAATAACCCATGAATTCCCCGAAGGGACCCTCTTCTCGCAAATCGTCAGCATTAATTTCACCTTCAAGAACAATTTCAGCATGTGCCGGGATAGGCAAGCCATGTAACTCACTCTTGATAACTTCCAAGGGCCTGCCCCGCATTCCACCGGCATATGCAAATTCATCAACCTCGTGATCGATTTCTTGATGTGAAACTAAGAAAAGAAGTGGGTCATGACCGCATGAAATTAAAACCGGGCAGGGTTTCCCTTTTGAAAAATATTTTTCACTAATCAAACGACCTTGTTTTCCGGGCGACATCCAGATCCCTACGGTATCTTTATCATGTACCATGACGCGATAGGTGGCAGAATTAACCCACCCAGTATCCGGGTCGCGCATAATTATTGCATCATCGGTGCCTATATAACGTCCGCCATCGAGCTCATGAACAAATGGTGCCGGAAATTTTAGTAAGTCAACTTCATTATCTCTCATAATATTATCCATAACCGGACCTGCCGATACCTCGACAGGCGGAATTAACTTAAATTCCTTTTTACTTCTTTCTCGATAGCTTTTAACAAGATCTATTTCGTCTTTTGGCTCCGGCAAACCGAGAACAACTGCTAGGCGCCTGAAAGCATTGGCGCCACCTGCTAAAATACGGGTGCCTGATGGATAACCTTTGATATTATCAAAGAGGACCGCCTTCGCTCTACCTGGCTTTGCTGCAGCGGTCATTTCTGCAATGGCGCCTATCTCAAGGTTCCAGTCTGCGCCCTCGACGTGAGCAACTTCACCCATTTCTTCAAATTTTTTCAGTAAATCGCGAAGATCTTGGTAACCTTCATTCCTACGAGGCACCTCACTATCAACCATTTGACAATCTCCCTAGAAAGCTCGCTATTGGTCTGCCCATTCACCTGCGCCCTGTACAAATAATTCATCAACCTCTGGAACCCGGGTGATAAACTTTTGTTCGTATAGATATCTCAGGAGTGTCCCAACGATCTCCCGGTTCTTTTTCGTTAAACCAAACTGAATAAAATCGTGCCCATCAGCGTCGTCCCCCCAGGGATTTATTTTACCACCTTCAGCATAAAACTGCTTCTTGCTTTCACAATAGGCTTCAAATAACGGCTTCGGGCAGTTGGGGTACGCTGCCAGTATATCTTGATGAATAACAATGGCATGGTTCAGCGGATAAATTCCTGTCTTGTTATAATATTTTCTTTCCTCAGTCTCTGTATCAGGGAATAGCCGACGCAAATTTTGTTCTTCCTTAGGTTTCTTTCCATCCTTGGTACTCGGCGCAAGGAATGCATCTATGGTTCCATCAACAACCAATTGCTCAAGATCAGCATCTAGTGCTTCAACTTTAGCTTCCTCCGGCGGCGAAAAACGCTGCTTGATCTCCGAAACCCAATTTATTTCGGTCCAATGCAAGTCATAGTCATCAATCATTAATCCTCGCCACCAAACACCCGCAGTCTGTGTGTATTCCCGGGCTCCAATAGTCTTCCCCTTGAGTTGCGAGGGATGGTTTAAATCACTGTCACGTCTGACAAAGAGCGAGCCATGTCTAAACGCTCGATTGAGAAAAACAGGGATGGCTGCCATAGGGGCGATACCCCGATCCCTCATGAGAGTGTAATTGGCCAAAGAAAACTCGTTGACCTGAAACGGTTGATTTTCAAGCACCGGCCTGAAGGACGCTCCAGGCCCGACCGCCGTATACCGCAAATCAAGTCCTTCCCTGATGCCGCTCACATTTTGAAAAAATGGTAAATCGTTTCCAATCAGTTCTATTATATTATTGGCCATTTTAGATGCCTCCCAATTTTTTACTGTATTTTTATTTTGAGTAACTTTCTACCCTTTGACACAAATTGAAATTGTTATAAATTCAAATATGGAAGGCTTTTAAAAAAGGAACGGTGGTTTGCCCAAACTCAACCACATTGCCAGTATTACCCTCGATCCGATTACTGTTGGAAAATTTTATGCCACAGTCTTCAATATGGAGTTTGACTATCGTTCAATAAGAATTGGATTTGCCTCTACAGCAAGAGAAGGTTATGTCGGTCTCAACT
>DEBE01000128.1 GCA_002348425.1 Alphaproteobacteria bacterium UBA2964
GGATGGACCGAATGATGATGGAGAAATGTTTCAACGTCCGGGCCGTTTGAGCGATAAATTTGTTAAACCGTTTCCAAATGACCAGGCAGCACGTGCGGGTAATAACGGTGCGCTTCCGCCAGATTTATCACTAATAACAAAGGCAAGAAAAAACGGTATCAACTATCTACATGCCCTGTTAACAGGTTACAAACCAGTGCCGAAAGGGATGAAAGTGGCAGAGGGTATGTATTACAACCCCTACTACCCTGGTCAACAAATAGCTATGCCACCACCATTAGTAGACGGAGGTGTTGAATATACCGATAAAACCAAGTCAACCATTACGCAAATGTCTAGTGATTTGACAACATTTTTAGCTTGGGCAGCAGAGCCAGAGCTCGAAGCTAGAAAACGGTTAGGGGTGAAAGTGCTCCTATTTCTTTTAATTCTTACCGGTTTATTGTACGGAATTAAGAGGAAGGTGTGGTCTCGTTTGCATTAAGTGCTTAAAATTTTTCTAAAATTTACCAAATAGTTACAAAAAAAAGGAACGAAAATCTTCTAAATTTTCGTTCCTTTTCGGAGTAACTTTAAGACAATTAGCTCATGTGTGTTGCAAAGTGTTCTAGTGTCCGTTTGTGGGCGCGTTCACATGCGCCTTGATTATAGCTTTCTCTGTCATCACAGCAGAAACCATGCCCAGCATCATCGTAGACAAAGCAGGGGATGTCTGGATGGGCTTCTTTAATGTCATGGACTTGGCTTAAGGGAATACCGCCGTCTTTATCACCAAAATTAAATATAACTGGTACTTTTGGTGTGTCTTCGCGCTTTGCATGAATTCCACCTCCATAGAATGTAGAAGCGGCTGACAATCCGTCACATTTACAGGCGGCAAGCCAGCTGACATAACCACCAAAGCAGTAGCCAACAATACCTACTTTACCAGTAGCGGAAACATTATTTATTGCTGCCTGGACATCGTTTTGAATTCCATCATCATCGAGGCTACCTCTTGTATCCCTGCCTTTACCGAAATCTTCTTGTCCATAGCCTAAGTCAAGACCCTTTTCCTTTCGATCAAATAATGCTGGAGCAATGGCGATATACCCATTTTTGGCAAATTCATCCACAAGTTTGCGGATATGACTATTCACTCCAAAAATTTCTTGAATTACAACAATGCTGCCTTTTGCGGAGCCTTCTGGTTCAGCTTTATAGGCGTCTAGAACATGACCATCAGCAGTTGTGAGCTCAATATTTTTTCCCATTTGTCCCTCCCATAATCTATACAAAAATCGTGTGAAAAATTATAAAGCACTTTTAAACATAGATCGCGGTTTGCGCAATGCACTACTCAATTTTAGCCATCATAGTTCTGATAAATGGAACAGCAATTTAGATTAAAATGTTTTGGGAAGATTTATTTAAAAAGGATTTTCATATTATCTTATACATTAAATCGAAACATTATAACATCTCCATCCTCGACAATATATTCCCTGCCCTCTTGACGTATTTTTCCTGCTTCTTTTGCTCCGACCTCGCCATTGCATGAGATGTATTGGTCAAAAGAGATTGTTTCGGCACATATAAACCCTTTTTCAAAGTCAGTATGAATCGCCGCCGCTGCCTTTGGTGCCTTGGTGCCTTTCCGAATGGTCCAGGCTCTTGATTCCTTGGGCCCTGCTGTTAGATATGTTATTAAACCAAGCAGCTTATATCCTGCTTGCACGATGCGGGAGAGTCCCGTCTCTTTTAGCCCAAGTGAATGTAAAAATTCAGCACGCTCGTCTGGACTGGATAGCTGTGCTATTTCCGCTTCGATCGACGCTGATATAGTGACTGCGATTGCTCCATTTGACCTAGCGAATTCTTCGACTTTTTTAGATAAATGATTTCCTGTGGAAGCTTCTTCTTCACTAACGTTACAAACATACAAAACGGGTTTTGTCGTAAGTAATTGTAAACCATTTATTAGAGTTTTATTTTCGAATTTGTGAGCTATTGACCGCGCTGGCTCACCTTCCTTAAGGATGTCTATAACTTTTTCAACAATAGATAGAGTGGCACTGGCCTCTTGATCATTACCACGTGATAATTTGAGCAATGGGTGGATCCGTCGTTCTAAACTTTCAAGATCCGCTATCATCAATTCTGTATCTATTATTTCAATATCATTTAGTGGATCAATACGACCTTCAACGTGAGTAATATTTGTATCCTCAAAACAGCGCACAACATGCACAATAGCATCCATTTCCCTTATATGTCCTAAGAATTGATTACCCAAACCCTCTCCCTTACTAGCACCACGTACAAGACCTGCAATGTCAGCAAAGTCTATTTGGGCAGGAATGATTTTTTTTGAATTGGCAATTTTGGCGAGCTGTTGAAGTCGGGAGTCAGGAACCGCTATTTTACCAATATTTGGTTCGATTGTACAAAAGGGATAATTTTCGGCCTGCGCCGAAATAGTGGCAGTTAAGGCATTAAACAAGGTTGACTTGCCAACATTAGGTAGGCCTACGATTCCGCATGTAAAACCCATTACCCTATGCTTTCTAAAATTTGATTAGTCACGTTTTTATCTCTGAAATTTTTGGTTTTGGAAGTTGTTCTATTATATTAACCCGAGTTAGAAATGAACTACTTTCACCATTTAGAAGCATTGGTAATGATTCAGCGATAGAATTAAATGTTTGTGAAAGCCATATCTGATCTGATTTTTTAAACTCATTTAGGACATACTTCGATACGTTTTCTCGCCTGCCAGGGTGGTCGACGCCGATTCGTACTCTCCAGTAATCTGAGCCAATATGGGAGGTAATATCGCGCAAACCATTATGACCAGCATCGCCGCCACCTAACTTAGCCCTAATCTTACCTCTAGGAAGGTCTATCTCGTCATGAAAAACAAAAACGTTTTCAGGTTTAAGTTTCCAATATCTTAAAGTTTCTCCAACTGGTTTTCCGGATTCATTCATAAAAGTGAGTGGTTTTAAGGTTAAAATCTTTGTACTGCCTATGACACCATCACTAAAAATGCCCTTAGGGCGTGAACGAGCACGTGGGGAGCTCAATTTATGGTGATGAATAATTTCATCTAACGCCATTGAGCCCACATTATGTCGGGTGCCGGCATATTTTTTTCCTGGATTACCCAGGCCCACCAGGAGCAACATGGTGCCTCCGGTTCTCCTATTTTGAGAGTATTAGTTAGTCATCGCCCATTGTTTTATCATCATCACCAGTTTCGGTATCTTCATTTTCTTGGTCGATTGAATCTTCTCCAGTGTCCTCACCGTCGGTTTCTGCTACATCTTCTTCAACTGTTAAGATCGTTGGAGCTGCGATGGTTGCAATTGTAAAATCCCGGTCTGAAATTGTAAGTTCGACACCCTCGGACAATGATAAGGTACTGGCATGAATAGAATCACCTACTTCTAATCCTGTAAGGTCAACTTCAAACATTTCAGGAATTGAGTCGGCGATGCATGTAACTTCGATTGCATGTCGAACGACATTTAGAACACCGCCAGTTTTTAAACCAGGAGAATCGTTTTCGTTTAAGAATTGCACCGGAACTTCAACGGTTAATTTTCGATCTGCCGAATAACGTAGAAAATCAACATGTAAAGGTTGGTC
>DEBE01000063.1 GCA_002348425.1 Alphaproteobacteria bacterium UBA2964
CAAAACGTGGGCGAACAATTTTTGAAGTCATCAACAACTCTAATAAAGTCGGATAATCTTGGGGTGAAATTGCTGGAAAGGATTTTGCAGCTTCACGAAATTCAGTAATAAACGAAGCAGCTATTTCTCCATCATCGCCACACCATAATCTTTCTGACCCCTTAATTTGATCCGTTGCAGCAAAATCTTCAACCAACTTCATATGGGTATCAATCAATTCTAAGAGTGGAACTGGATTTTTCGATAAAAAAAGCTTCTCTAGGTCGGTTATCGCCATTTTCCAATTATCAAACCATTCAATCAACGCCTTCGTTTCTTTTCTTTTATCGTCAGTTTCTTGGGAGAGCCTAGTTAATGCCACCTCAATCCCTTTAGACCCTGAACCCGGCCTCGGGCCTCTGAATACCAAACGCTCCAGTAACCTAACGTATTTTTGGAAGAAATCAGGCTTAAGACCATTTGTTGCTAGCGGATGTTTTAGGAACGAGAGAAGGGGTATTGGCGCCAACTGGCTAGAAAAACAGGCAGCAGAGAGATTGAGAAAAGTCCCTATGGGGGTTAATGAAAGAGACTGACCGGCCGAATCATCTATTACAATACCCCAACGACTAAGTTCCGACGCCACACGCCGAGCTAATTGCCTATCAGGTGTTACAAGAGCAGCTGTTCGACCGGGGGTTTCTAGGACTTCCCGCATTGCTAGGGCAATAACCCCCGCCTCCTCTTGAGGGGACGGACAGGAAATAAAGTTCACATTAGACAGGGCCTCCTTTATATTAAATGAAGGTTTCACTGTTACATCCGCATCCGATGATGTCATAGCAGTCCGAATCAAATGCACCCGATCAGGACTACAAACAGCGAAATTTGCCTTTGACCAGGGCTTAATATCACAAGATTTCAATTCCAATAACTCGACAAGACGGGCCATCCCAAACTGCGGATGGGTTATGGGCAAATTATTCCGTTCATTCTCATCCATCGATAAATCATAACCTGGAAGAATAACAGCTCCTCGTGGCAGGTTCGCAATAGCTACTAAAATAGAGGCAGTGGCAGGAATACTACCAGTTGATCCCGCCGCATAAACTGGACCTGAAGGTGGATGCCTACGCCAACTTTTGATTAATTCTGAACTTAGTATATTTCTGCGTTTTGCTGGGTTCTCACACCCAAGAGAATTAAGAACCCGGGGCCATTGCTCACTGATAATTCCCAGAAATTTTAATGTAAGTTGCCAATGAGTAGCGTAATCTGATTCGACAAGATTGGGTAAGTTTGAGAAATCTAGTTTTTCTGTTTCTACCTCTTCAAGGAGCAACACTAAGGACGATGCCAAACGAACGGCACTAGCGATTGATATACTTTCACTACTTTTTTTCTTCTCCGCTTCTATTATTAGACGGCTTAATGCAAGTAGACGATTGAAACTGGATATTGTTGGCAAAATATTCAACGAGTCTTTTAATCCCGACTGATCTTCCGAAATTAATAACTCATCCGCCGATTCTACTTCTCCTAGTGGTATGAGCTTAGGTAATAATAATCCACTTCCATCACCTTGGCGCAAAAAAGCCTCGGCCAAACCTCTGCAGGCCCTACGATTAGGCAGATAAACTTGCACATTACTCAATCCTGATTTTTGATCGCCGTGACGATCCAAGAGACCGGCTGCAAGTATATCTAAGAAGGCAATATTTGGTGCAATTGAATAGACCGTTGAATCAAGAGGCATCTTCATCTTCTTTAAGAGATTCCGATTGAAAAAATAACTCTTCGGCTTCGATTAGACCTGAGGGGGTTCCTATATGATGCCAAGCCCCATCGTGAATTATACCGAACAAACGCCCATTCTCCTGCGCACGATCATACAAAAAAGACAAGGGGAATGGGGTATTAGGTGTATCTATAAATAAACGTGGGTGAAGTAACTGAATGCCTGTAAATACGTATGGCGCAGTATCAGATTTGAGAGACCGAGTTAAACCCATTTCACTATTTATATAATAATCGCCAGACCCCTCATAACCCGTCGCCAAGTCTACTGGGTGAAGCAACAGTAACACATCCATTCTGTCGTCTTGCCAAAAATGGGCCAAACGCGAAAGCGCGGGAGAGGATCCATCCTGCCAAGCGATATCTGCATTAACAACATAAAACGGATTTACGCCGAGACTATTTAGTGATGCCTTTACCCCTCCTCCAGTGTCCAATAGCTTACTCTTTTCATCGGAAAAAAATATATCTGGTTCTTTTCGTGACTCTAGGTGACTTATTATCATGTTGCCCAAGTAGTGTAGGTTGATTGTCACCGAACTAATATTAGCACTTACCAAATGGTCAAGAGCTCGATCAAGTAATGTCCTACCACCAAGTAAAACAAGTGGTTTTGGTTTATGTTCAGTAATTGGACGCATCCGCAAGCCTAGCCCTGCTGCTAATACCATTGCGTGTTCGGGGTATACTTCTAGCACGACGCTGCTAATCCCTCCGGTATACACCTATATTTAGCGGGAATATTTTCATCTATCCATGTTTTCATTATAGACAATTCAGGGTGGTTGCAGGCATTTTCAAAGAGGCGCCATACCCGAGGAATGTGCTGAAGATAAACCATCTTTTTATCTCTGACACAAAGACGGGTGAATATCCCAATGACCTTGGCATGACGTTGGGCACCAAGAACTGCCATCGACCTCCGAAAATGATTAGGACATATATTAGGAAAAGCAGAGAGGTATTTTTTTTTGACAGATTCAGCAGTTTCTATAGAAACATCGCGCCTTGCATCCTCAATTAGTGATATTAAGTCATAAGTTACGGGACCCACTACAGCGTCCTGAAAGTCCAGTAAACCGCATGCTGCAATTCCCACACGACCTTCCAATCGCATTAAATTGTCTACATGGTAATCCCGCAAAACTAAATTTTGAGGCACTCCAAGATCAAGGCCAATAAGTTGGCGCCATTTCAACTCAAATTCTAACTTTGATTCTTTAGACAACCCCCAATTATTGAAAGCAGGGACAAACCAATCCGTTAGAAGAGAAACCTCGGCAATAAATTTATTTAATGTATATTGCTCTAGATTATTTGGAACGGTTTGGTTCAAAGGTCTCGAATGTAAATCAATAAGAAAGTCCGTCGCTAGCAGGTATAGTTTCTTTTCGTTTTCGCCAGCTGCTAATAAACTCGTGAAGGTATTTTCACCAAAATCCTCTAAAAGTACTAATCCTAATCCTCTGTTTGCGGCGAATATAGAGGGAGCACTATAACCTAGGGACTTAAGGTGTCGGGCAATCTTTAGAAAAGGATCAACTTGTTCTAAGTCCGGCGGCGCATCCATTAATATTGCTCCGCGTCCTTTGTCCTTTAATCGGTAATAACTTCGGAAAGAAGCGTCACCCCCCAATTTGATGCGTTCAGCATTAGACCAACCATTAATCTCAAGAAATCTTTGGATAGTTTTTTGTCTTTTAGCCATTAAATACCTGGTCCAATTCTTCGCGCTTCCAAGCACCGGGGTTTTCAACACGTAAAATTCTGTTTTTGCTAGCATTGTCCGAAGATAAAAACAGATTTAGCATATTAGAGGGTTGAAG
>DEBE01000040.1 GCA_002348425.1 Alphaproteobacteria bacterium UBA2964
GTAGGTCAAGTGGGGGATACTCGAATTTTAGTTATGGCTTGTCTTTTAATTGCAGATGAACTTGCAGAAATTTATTCCAATGAGAAAAACGCTCATAGCGGAGAAGATAATCATGAAAGAGTTTTCGAGCAAAGGCTTGTGAAGCTTACAAATGAATTAGCAAATCGTATAGAACGGATTGCAGATACTCTCGGGTCGGCATAGTATTCCGCAGGTGCTGCGTAGTACGAGAGACAATAAATCCCTTGGGCCAATATATTCTTCTAGGGAGCTGTTCCTTTCGGGGTCTTGGCCTTGAAATACGGCGCCCACCTGCTTATGCGGGCCTTAGAGGATGAAATCGTTAACCGGCTAATGCGGCACCACCTGAATTCTATGGGTAAACAAATCAGTTTGGAGAATGTTTTTGCGTCTCTCTAGAGTTGATAAAACTAAACAAAGCTTAGCCCGTAAAATGCGTGGCGCAAGAACTTCAACTCATCGAAAAATTGGACCCATGGTTGCCACCAAAATTATTGATCAATTTAAAATCGCACGTGGAATGGGCCTAGAAATAGGAGAAAATACCGTCGTTTCAGCCTATTGGCCTGTGAGAGACGAGCTGGATACAAGGTTTTTGCTTCAGGCTCTCCATGAAGATGGAGTTCAGTGTGCATTGCCTGTCGTAGACAGTAAAGATAAAATGCTGATATTCCGTCAATGGCGACCGGGAGATGTCCTTAGAGAGACAAGTTTCGGACTTTCGGAACCTGCCGAAGATAAACCATGTTTAGTGCCTAATGTTTTGTTGGTTCCTGTTCTGGCTGTTGATCGTGATGGTAATAGGTTGGGCTATGGTGGTGGTTACTACGATTTTACATTATTAAGATTTCGACTCCAGCGGGAACGTCCGGTCATCGCTGTTGGTTTGGCTTATGAAGCACAAATCACTTCTGATGTCCCACATGATCTCAGTGATGCTAAATTGGACTGGTTAATAACTGAAACACATGTAATGCAATTTAACTCTTAAATTGAAATAAGAATGAGATTTTAACACTATGCGCATACTTATTTTTGGAGATGTTGTCGGCCGTAGCGGTAGAAGAGGCATTTGTGAAGAACTACCGTATATTCGTCGTGAATTATCCATAGATTTTGTTATTGTAAATGGGGAGAATGCTGCCGGAGGTTTTGGCATAACCCCTAAGATTTGTGATCAGTTTTTCACTGCAGGGGCTGATGTGGTTACCACCGGTAATCATGTGTGGGACCAGAAGGAAATCATTCCATATATTGATAAGGAAAGCCGTTTGCTCAGGCCACATAATTATCCGATGGGAACTC
Source organism: Alphaproteobacteria bacterium UBA2964 (assembly GCA_002348425.1). The sequence continues at coordinate 1,327 of DEBE01000040.1, forward strand.
CAGGGAGAGGGACTGGTATATACGAGGATTCTGTTGGTCGTAAGGTGTTGGTTCTTCATTTTATGGGATTATTATTTATGCCGACACTAGACGATCCCTTTAGGGGAATAGATCAAGCACTTTTAAACAAAAAACTTGGCAGAGATTTCTCCGCGATAATACTTGACTTTCACGGTGAGGCTACCAGTGAAAAAGTTGCTATGGGTCATAATTTAGATGGAAAAGTTTCTGCAGTTGTTGGAACACATTCCCATATTCCCACTGCAGATCACCATGTTCTGCCGTTGGGTACAGGGTATATAACTGACTTAGGCATGTGCGGTGATTATAATTCTGTGATTGGCATGAAAAAAGAGGGTTCAATCAGTAGGTTTCGAAAAGAAGTTCCAGCCCCGAAATTAGAAGCGGCGGAGGGGGAAACAACATTGTGCGGAGCAATAATTGATACCGATGATGAGACCGGGTTGACAACTAAAATTGCTCCTTTTAGGCGCGGTGGGCTTTTGGAGCCGACTATAGAGTAAAAGGTTTAGATAACAGAAAATATATAAATTTATGCCCATTATAATTATAATGACTGTAATTTGTGGTTTAATTACACTAAATCACAAAATGTAGGTTTTAATTGTATTTTGGGTTTACGGAAAAAGAAGACTATGGCGGGACATTCTCAATTTAAAAATATTATGCACAGGAAGGGTGCACAGGATAAAAAGCGTGCGAAGGTTTTCTCAAAGCATATTCGTGAAATACAGGTGGCGGCCAGAGGTGGTCTACCCGATATTGAGATGAATCCAGCTTTGAAAACCGCGGTGGCTGCCGCCAAAGCCGTTAACATGCCGAAAGATAATATTGATAGAGCAATAAAAAGGGGTTCAGGGACAGGAGAGGGAGAAGCTTTTGAGGAAATTCGCTATGAGGGTTACGGGCCCGGCGGAGTGGCCATAATAGCTGAGACATTGACTGACAATCGTAACAGGACTGCTAGTGAGGTAAGAGCGGCTTTTACGAAGCATGGGGGTTCCCTGGGAGAAACCAATAGTGTCAGTTTTCAATTTAATCGTGTGGGTGCGATAAATTATACCGCCAGTGAAATGACTGATGACGAAATATTTGAGGCCGCACTGGAATCAGGGGCTAGTGATGTTAAATCCTCAGATAGCGGTCACGAAGTTATATGTGAACCAGAAGACTTCCATTTTGTAAGAGAAAGTCTGGAAGTAAAATTCGGGACCCCGTTTCTCGCTGAATTGCAATGGAGGCCTCAAGTTACGGTGAAAGTAGATAGGGGCCACGTGCAGACTTTATTTAAACTTCTCGAAACTCTTGATGAAAATGATGATGTCCGCTCAGTTTCCGCAAATTATGAGGTAGAAGAATCAGTAATGGCTAAACTTACCTGATACTGTGGGCTGTGAAGGAGAATTTATGAAGCTAATCGGCTTAGATCCAGGGCTTCGAGCTACTGGTTGGGGTATAATAGATACAAGGGGTAATAACTTAACTTATATTGCCGATGGCACGGTACGGATTCCTGCACGATTGGGTCTAGCTGAACGGTTAGCAGTTCTATTCCGTGAGTTGACTGCGGTCCTAGAAAATTATCGTCCAGAAGAAGCTGCGGTTGAGGAAACTTTTGTAAACAAA
>DEBE01000148.1 GCA_002348425.1 Alphaproteobacteria bacterium UBA2964
ATTGGAATTTTATTTTCTGTACTCGGTTTAGTGGGCGGGTTAGGTGCGATCAGCACAGGTTGGTTGGCAAAACGCTTCTCAAATCGGCGTATTCTACTTTCTTCTATTGGACTGGGTGTTTTCATGATCACGATTACCCCGGCCATTGCTTGGACGGGTTTTAAACTTGACCCATTACCAATAACAAGAATCTTTGAAAATTTAGGAATTTTAATTGATTGGCATCCCGTCGCGGGAGTTTTTGGACTTTATGTTCTTTTTTTACTAGCCATGGCAATTAGAGGAGCTACATCTGGTGTTGCTCAGGCCATGGAAATTTCTATTGTTGCTCAGGCAGCGGGCGCGGCACAGGGTAAGGGCGCGGGCCTAAGGGTAACAGCTGGACGGGTAGCAGCCGTATTTCTGCCTATTATTATGGGTGCCGTAGCAAAACTTTTTGGGCTTGAGATGTCATTTTTTATCGTTGGTGGTGCAATCTTGTTGATACTTGGACTGCTCGCCATGCGCGACCCTGGTGTGAGGCCGAAACTTGATACCTAACTTATAATATGCGTCACTATTCTTGAGTTAAAATAGGATCCTTAATGCCAGAATATATTAAAGCAGAACAGTTTTGTGATTAAGCAATAATTGGTAAATTTTTATAAGTTATGGTTATTTTTCTAATCATTTTATAGGTGAAAGAAGAATTGTAATGTCTGAAAACATTTCCACCGAAGGGGCACATACCCCAAATTTTAATGATGCAGGCCTGTCAATGTTGAGCACTCGTTATCTCGAAGTTGAAAAATTGCCTTGGGGTAATACTGTGTACGACGGGATTGAAATGAAAATCTTATTCAAGGATTCCCAAAGTGGTGCAATGACAGCTCTTTTTCGTTGGCAGGCAGGGGCAAAATTACCCATGCACGAGCATACCGATATTGAGCAAAGTTATGTACTTGAGGGAAGTCTCTGTGATTTTGAGGGGGAATGCAAAGCTGGCGACTATGCATGGAGGCCGGCAGGAAGCCAGCATGAGGCCTGGTCTCCCAATGGATGTTTATTGTTGGCGATGTTTTTAAAACCAAACAGGTTTTTAGAGGGCCCGGAAGCTGAGCAATAGAATGCATACTTAAATTCCTATGAATAATTTTTCTATCAGGACGTTCCGCGGGTTAAAAAATTGTTCTTTGCCAAGGTGGCGATTTAGGTGAGTGTAAAGAAAAACAGGCGAGGGGGGTTGGTCGGTGCTTTCTCTCATCGTAATTTTGCCATTTTCGCCATCGGCAATTTTCCGTCCCAATGTGGGGTCTGGGCTCAACGTCTTGCAATTGGTTGGTTAACCTGGGAGTTGACGAAGTCCCCCTGGTGGTTGGGCCTCATGGGTTTTGCTGATTTAATTCCCGTGGTTCTCCTCAGCCCGCTTGCGGGTTATCTAGCTGATCGGTTTGAAAGAATAAAACTGGCTAGAATTTTTCAGTTTATGAATGTGGGCGTTACCACTATGTTGACAATCATCGCTTTTGCAGGATTGTTGAATGTAGAACTTCTTCTCCTTTTTGCCTTCATCACGGGGGTTGACCATGCTTTATTTCAACCGATCCGGACTTCTCTACCTCCGGCATTAGTCCCCCGAGAAGATTTGCCAGCGGCAATAGCCTTCGGCGGATTTACATGGAACTCGGCCAGGCTAATCGGCCCAGCCGTCGGTGCTGTGATTTTAGAAATTTTCAATGTCGAGGCTGTCTTTCTTATTAACACATTTCTCTATCTCTGGTTCTTTACTGCTCTGTGGGTGGTGAAAGTACCGCCGCATGCGGAGCGAGAGCCGTCAGGGCTTTCCGTTATAGGAGACATAATTGCAGGCTATAGATATGCAACTTCACATCCCATAATTAGGCCGTCACTTATAATCCTTTTTGGCTCATCTTTCCTGACGAGACCGCTGGTGGAGTTATTACCAGGCCTCTCCTCCTCGGTATTTCATCAGGGAGCCGGTGGGCTTGCTATTTTAACATCGTCCATGGGGGTCGGAGCGGTCTTGGCGGGGATTACTATAGCTCAACGTGGAAAATTTGAGGGTTTGGCGACGATTACAACCTATGCGGTTTTAGTCGGTGCGATGGTGTTAATGATCATCACAAATACCAGCAATTTTGGTATAGCTATTTTGGGGATGATACTTTTCGGAATTCAGTATTCTCTGGTGGGCACTTGCGTTCAGTCAATAATTCAGGCCGTTTCGGAGGATAAAATGCGTGGTCGGGTTTTGGCGTTGTATGGATTAATCTGGATTGGCGGAGCGGCGATTGGCTCAGTGGTTATGGGCGCTCTTTCAGAGGTTTTTGGATTAACCAGCCCCCTCGCGGTTAGCGGGGCAATTTGCTTAGGTGTCTTTTTATACTCATATTTTATGAAAAATAAAATTGAGAGCCAGATTATTAAACATCAAATTCAGGACTAGTCCCTCACTTTCCATTTTCCATGAAAAATAAGTCACTTGGTTCATCTACATCAAATGTAAGGTTGGGTCGCTTTACGATTGCTATCTCACAGCCTGCTCTACAGGCATCCTCTTGGTGTTTTTTAAAACTTCCCTCTCCAAATGAGAATGGAATGGCGTCCAAAGGTTCTATAAGTAGCGCGTTGGTTCCTAGTAATTTTTTATCTGGCGCGATTACCACCGATGGGGAGTGCTTTACAATGGATTGTAGTAAAATATTAATATCTTCGGAATTTATTTTGGCGAGATCGGAAGGCAATACTAATATGGTAGTTGCCTTTAAAATTGTTGCGCCCTTTCGAGCTATATCTAAAGCTTGATTTAGGTTTGATTTGGTTTCTTCTAAAATGGCATGTGCCCCTGCTTCTTCTGCTATATCGAGTGCGTTAGGGTCACGGCTAACAACTATTACTTCTTCAATGGCTTTCGTACTAAGAGCAATCTTTAGAACATGCAAAAACATAGTCTTATTAAGTACCATTCGTTTGTTATGTGAGAGGACCTTGGAAAGGCGGCTCTTTCCTTCTGAAAAGGGTTTTACGGGAATGATGGCAACAACGGACATCGTATTTAGACACTGTTAATAAGAGAGAGTTTCAGCAAATTTTATGGTTTTAATTGCAAGCCTTTTTTCATCATTATCTGATTGCATCAAAGTTTGGCATACTTTGACCTTTAAGCCGGTCGCGGTAATAGTATTACGTAAACTAGTATCTCTTTCATCAATAATAATCCCATCAATCAATTTTCCATAATGTTCTGCAATACCTACAGGTGAAGATGGCAAACCGATTTCACGCATCATTTTTGCAGCGGGTCCCTTTACTGCCTCGCCAGCAATAATCGGTGAAACAGCGACGACTGGAACTTTCGTCGATGTAATTAAATCCCTGACTCCGGGTACGTTTAAAATAGGGTCTATGCTTAAAAAGGGATTAGAGGGACAAATAACTATAGATTTGAGATCAGGGCAGGTCAGAGTTTTTCTGAACTTTGGAGAAGGTGTAGCAGTTTTTATTCCCTTGTAATGAACGCCTGTAAAAGTCGGCTTGCAACGCAAGCGGACAAAGTAGTC
>DEBE01000166.1:0-1006 GCA_002348425.1 Alphaproteobacteria bacterium UBA2964
CCGCATCTGACGCTCTGATCTATCAATTAACGCTTCGACACCATCCAAAAGGCCCTGTCCACCAAATCGTTTAAAAAGTCGACCCAGATGCTCAGCCGCTTTTCGACCTGTTCCCAACATAGCATTGAAGTCGCCCACTCGCTCTTCTCGTCCCCGCATATTATTAAACAAGGTAGCGAGAACTGCGTCGTTCATTTTACCTTTTTCACAAATACGGGTTGGCGTGATACGAATTCCTTCTTGGCAGATTTCTTTAACCCGTCCAGATAGAGAACCCGGCGTCATGCCGCCAACATCGTTCCAATGGCACCTTATCGCTGCAAAGAGAGCAAGTTTACCGCCATTAAAAATAGGATGTAAAAGTAAAACATCATTTAGGTGTGTCCCTCCGGTATAGGGGTCATTATGGAGAAAAAGATCACCTTCATGTATGTCATCTTTAAAAGCCCTAACTACTTCTCGCGTTGAGTAGGGAACAGCAAAAATATGAATAGGGTGATCAGCTAACCCCTGTGCAACCTGACGCCCGTCGGCAGACATAAGGGCACAAGAAAAATCATGACCCTCATAAATTATAGCCGCATATGATGAATGGATGATGTTAGCCCGCATTTCATTAACTACCGCGACCAAAGATTCACGTATCAATTCGAGCTGTATTAGTGGATTCATTTTTTTCCGTTTCTTAAAATGGCGGGCAAGCTATCATTATGCTACGTTATGACCAAGCATTTTTGTACTAAATCCTTTTATTTAAAATAGAACATGGAAATTTTCCTTCAATGTCTCAAATATCTTCTTCCCATTTAGATACATTCATTATCGACAANNAATAGGGTGATCAGCTAACCCCTGCGCCACCTGACGCCCGTCAGCAGACATAAGAGCACAAGAAAAATCATGGCCCTCATAAATTATAGCCGCATAAGATGAATGAATGATGTTGGCTCGCATTTCATTAACTACCGCGACTAAAGATTCGCGTATCAATTCGAGCTGTATTAGT
>DEBE01000166.1:1235-3615 GCA_002348425.1 Alphaproteobacteria bacterium UBA2964
GCTTACCCGAAAAAAATAAATGTTGCGACAGAACTGCTAGACAAAATGGTGGATCGCGGCTTCGGCGAAAAGCCCGTGATCTACTTCGGTGAACAGGTTTGGACTTATAAGAACCTCTTAGACAAAGCTAACCAAATAGCCAACGTTCTAGTTGAAGATTTTGACATGGTACCAGGGGAAAGGGTTCTACTCAGGTCCGGCAACCACCCCCTGCTTATTGCTGCATGGTTTGCAATACTGAAAGCCGGTGGAATAGCAATTGCTACAATGCCCGTGCTCCGCGAACGGGAGCTAGTTTACATGATGAGTAAAGCGAAAGTTAACTTGGCGATATCCGACATCAAGCTAAAAGATGATATTGAAGCAGCGTATGAAAAATCCGATAATTTAAGACGTATTGTTTATTTTGGAGACGAGGGTCAAAATTTTTTGGATAACCTCCTTACAACCAAATCAAACCAATTTACCAACGTCGACACCTATGCGACTGACCCTTGTGTAATAGGCTTTACCTCAGGTTCAACCGGCACTCCGAAAGGAACACTGCATTTTCACAGGGATATCCTAGCTGTGGCCGATACATTTATACGCTATGTTGTAAAGATAAGAGAAGATGATGTTGTCTGCGGAAGTCCACAAATAGCATTTTTATATGGGCTTTGTGCTTATTTGACCGACACAATGCGCTTTGGAGCCTCAACCGTCATTGTCGAGAGAGCTACACCTGAAATCTTGCTCGAAACGATAGAAAAATATAAAGCAACCGTTTGTTTTTCTACTCCATCTGGCTACAAACTCATGCTCGATCATATCCAGAATTTTGATACGTCGTCGCTAAGACTTTGTATTGCCGGAGGCGAACCTTTAGCTCCGGCAGTGTTTCATGCCTGGGAGAAAAAGACGGGTGTAAAGATTATTAACGGCCTTGGCATTTCTGAATTACTCCATATTTTTATTTCTGCGTCAGGTGATGACATTCGACCTGGTTTAATAGGAAAAGCAGTCCCGGGCTTTCAGGTCCGGGTTGTTGATGAAAATTTTAACGATACTCCGGACGGAAAAGTCGGCCAAATGATTGTCAAAGGCCCTAATGGATGTCGCTATTTAGACGACATTGATCGGCAACGAGACTACATTCATGATGGTTGGAACCTTTCTGGTGATTTATGTATACGCAATGAAGAAGGCTATTTTTCTTATGAAGCTCGCACCGATGACATGATCTTGACTGGCGGTTATAATGTCTCCGGCCTGGAGGTTGAAGCGGTTCTCATGGAACATTCCGCAATAAGAGAGGTAGCCGTGGTTGGATCGCCCGATAAAAACCGCGGCCAAGTAGTAAAGGCATTTATAGAGTTGCGTGACAAAAATTTAGCTAGCGATAAACTCGTGATCGAACTTCAGAATTTTGTTAAATCTCAAATATCTGCTTTTAAATATCCCCGAGAAGTGGAGTTTGTGGAAGAGTTACCCCATACGCCAACTGGTAAAATTCAGCGTGGAGCGCTGCGGCAAATAGAAAATCGTAAAAAGACCGATAAAATATAAATAACAACAGGTTAATAAAATGTCTTTAACTGATACATTCGAAATAATAGAAACTACAATAGCCGATATACATGATGCTTATATAGCCGGACGCCTAACTGCCCAGGAGTTAGTCCAAATGTATCTAGACCGTATCGAGAAATACGATAGAAATGGTCCAAAAATTAACTCTGTTATATCTATAAACCCTAAAGCATTGGAACAAGCAGTCCAATTGGACGAGGCAATGAATAAAAACGGCCTCGTAGGTCCCTTACATGGGATACCAATTCTCATGAAAGATCAGGCCGATGTGAATGGCATGCCCACTACAATGGGCTCAATTTTATTTAAAGACCACCAACCGGGCCGTGATTGCACAATTGCTACTCAACTTAAGAAAGCGGGAGCTATTTTTATTGGTAAGGCCACCCTTGGGGAAATGGGTGCTGGTGACACTCATGGATCTCTATTTGGCTCCACCCGGAATGTATACGATCAAGAACGAACGGCCGGAGGATCCTCTGGTGGATCCGGGGCTGCTGTATCAGCAAATTTTGCGACTATTTGCATCGGTCAGGAGGGCTTTGCGTCGATTCGTCGCCCATCCATATGGAATGGCGTATCGGGAATGCGACCAACAGCAGGACTAGTAAGTCGTCATGGAGTCTATGCCGGGTGGCCTATGATTAACGGATCACTTGGACCGATGGCTCGCACGGTGACCGACCTGGCCAAACTTCTCGATTGCATGGTCGGATATGACCCCAATGACCCTATTACAGCCCACGGGGTCGGTAAAACTCCAAAAAGTTATGCACAACAACTAGATAAGGAAGCTCTTAAAGGAAAA
>DEBE01000090.1 GCA_002348425.1 Alphaproteobacteria bacterium UBA2964
CTGAAGCCAACGGTTCAGTCAAAATGGTCAAAGTCGATATAGACCAGAATCAAAATTTAGCGCAACAGCTTCGTATTCAATCCATTCCTGCTGTGTATGCCTTTTTTCAAGGAAAACCCGTAGACGCATTTCAGGGTGTCCTCCCTGAAAGCCAACTGAAAGAGTTTGTAGATAAACTTGCACAAAGTTCTGGCACAAAAGTTAAATCCCCAGTAGACGAAGCCCTAGAACAAGCCAACCAACTGTTGGAAGAGAAACAGTTCGAACAGGCCAGCTCAATTTTTTCCCAGATAATACAACACGCCTCTGACAACCTCGAAGCAAAGGTGGGCTTAGCAAAATGTGCGATCGAAACCGACAAACATCAAGAAGCTAGAGATATTATTGATGGTTTATCCGAAGATGAAAAAACTGACCCTGCCCTCCTACCCGTTGTGAACGCTTTAGAACTTGCCGACAAAGTCGCAGATGTCGGGGACCTAGATACGCTGAAATCTGCTGTTCGCCAGAATTCTAAAGACCATAATGCCCGTTACGATTTAGCCCTAGCTTTATATGCAAGTGGGCAAGCCGAAGCCGCAACGGATGAATTACTGGAAATTATACGCCAGAATCGTAACTGGAATGAAGATGTTGCTAGGCTTGAACTATTAAAGATATTTGAGGTGCTTGGCCCAACTGACCCTATTACAAGTGCTGGCCGTCGAAAACTATCCTCAATACTCTTTTCATGACACAAAGTGTTTTTTATCCTAAGATTGACGAATTACCCAAGGTAATCCCTGTATTTCCACTCACCGGTGTTTTGCTTCTACCTATAGGAAAATTACCGCTAAATATATTTGAACCGCGCTATCTTTCCATGGTTCGAGACGCACTTGCTGACGAACATCGTATCATTGGTATGGTGCAGCCCAAAACACCTGATATTGGTGATAATACTGGTCGGAGTATAACGATTGGCGAAGACCCGGCATTATACAAAACCGGCTGTGCTGGTCGAATTTCGGGCTTTGCCGAATGTGAAGATGGAAGATATCTTCTTACATTATCAGGGGTCTGCAGATTTGAGATTGCCGAGGAAGTTGAAAGCAAAGACGGGTACCGACGCATTATTGCAAATTTTAATAAGTTTGGATCGGATTTAAATCCTGTAAAAACATTAGAAATTGAACGAGGGCGCCTTTTAAAGGTCGTAAAACAATATTTTAAGTTACAAAACATTGATGCAAACTGGGACGCAATAAAGGATACCTCTAATGTACAACTTTTGACTTCACTCGCGATGACATGCCCATTTGGACCGAATGAACGGCAGGCAATACTTGAAGCAGAGACCCTTTCTTTGCGTGCTGAAATAGTGATCACTCTTCTCGAGATGGCCATTATGGAAAGTGGCGAAACTAGCGGTGCCAGCCACTAAAATTTAACGAGAAAATAATTATGACCAATAAACAAGCTGTCGACCCAAAGCTCCTAGAAATATTAGTGTGCCCCAAAACAAAACAGCCTCTGCAATATGATGAGAGAACTCAAGAATTGATCAGTCCAGCAGCAGGTTTAGCTTACCCAATCCGGGATGGAATACCGATAATGTTAATAGAAGAAGCCCGTAATTTAGATGAAAATTAAACTCTTCTTAACGCAACTCTAGAATGACACCTCACCCAACCGAAATAAAACTAAAGAAGGCAGAAAAAAAATTAGAAATCAAATTCGATGACGGAGAGAGGTTCATTCTTACAGCAGAGTTTTTAAGAGTAGAAAGTCCATCGGCAGAAGTACAGGGACACGGCACCAATCAGAAAAAAATAGTCGCGGGAAGGCGGCACGTAGCTATAATGGCAATTGAGCCAGTAGGGAACTATGCAATAAGAATCTTATTTGATGACCTTCATGATACGGGGATATATTCTTGGGCACTGCTGCACGAAATGGGAAGAAATCAGGAGAAGCTTTGGAAGGATTACTTGAGCGCGCTGAGACGAGCTAACCTTAGCAGAGACCCTTAGTGTTTTGTAATTAAATTTTTTCACCGCGTATTAATTTGGGCAAATCCCCCAGAAGGCCCATAGCATGAAGCATAAAGAGCTTTTTAATGGGCGGCGATTTGTTAACCATTGAAAGCCCCACACCTCTGGCTAATTTAAAAGGCGTTAATGCATTAGAAAAAAATCGGTTGAGACCGTCCGTTGCAGCTACCATTAGCGTATTATCAAAACGCCTCCAACGTTCATAGTCATCCAACACTTTATCAGAGCCAGGGTCCAAGCCCACTCTCATTGCATCAATAATGATTTCAGCTAGAACCGCCGCATCGCGTATACCAAGATTTAAACCCTGACCCGCTATTGGATGTATAGCGTGCGCAGCATCTCCCACAAGTGCAAAGCGGGGTTTGATATATTTATCTGCGTGCAAGAGGCCGAGAGGGTGGGAAAATATCGGACCAGCAAGTTTAAGTTCACCCAGGTAATTTCCAAAGCGCATTTTTAATTCTTGAGTGAAATCATCGGTAGACAAGCTGAGGATTGCGGGCGCGAGTTTCTCACTTTCGGTCCAAACAATCGAAGAACGCCTCTCCGTCATCGGTAAAATCGCAAATGGACCCGGCGGCAGAAAATGCTCCTGCGCAACACCATTGTGGGTTCTTTCATGTCTTACTGTACAAACAATTCCTATTTGCGGATAACGCCATTTCTTAACAGGAATTTCCTCCATTTGGCGTAATGGTGAATTACGCCCATCAGCTGCAACGACGAGACGGACTTGATGGACTGCGCCATTATCTGTTGTTGCACTAATAAAACCAATATGTCGTTCTATTGATTTGACGCGATCTTCAAATCGTAATTTTACTGTGGGGAGTTTTTCCAAACACTTTATCAAGGAGCTACGGATGATTCTATTTTCTACAATAAAGCCTAAAGGGCCGGCATTTAAATCGGTGTGATCAAAATGCAAAAACAAAGGTGAATCCCCATCTGAAACACGAATCTCTAGAATTTCGGATGCCTGACCCTCCATATTTTTCCAAGCTCCAATAACCTCCAAGGCCAAACGAGAACCTGCCGAAATAGCTGTCGTTCTCCCATCAAACTTTGAACTCAAAAACTGCGCTTTCGGTATTGGGTCAACAACCGTAACCCGAACACCGGCAACACCCAACGCGTTGGCCAAAACCAAACCAGTCAGGCCACCGCCAACGATCAGAATATCCCCTGAATCAAAATTACAGTTTTTAGGAATAGCTCTCATATCCATACAATGCCGCTGATAGTGCCACGCTATCTATAAAGTATTCAAAATACCAGAATTTTCAAGAATGGTTAATTTTTACTCATTTATATAGTTTTGTTGTTATTTTAATCATTTTTAATCCTGTGATAATAAAAATTTAGATTCAAAGGCGGCAAGACGCGCCCGACTCTCTGTTTTCAAATAATATTTATTTGGCACAGGAATTGCATCTTAAAGGTAGTCGGTACGAACTATATCCGGCTAACTAAGGAGAACATTAAAAAATGAAAATGATTCAAGCAGTAATCAAACCTTTCAAGCTTGATGAGGTGCAAGCGGCGCTGACTGAAATCGGCGTCCAAGGACTTCCAGTTACTGAAGTTCGAGGCTTCGGGCGCCAAAAGGGCCAAACAGAAATTTATAGAGGGCAGAATATGAGATTAATTTCCTGCCGAAAATAAAAATTGATTTGGCTCTGTCCGATGATTTGGCAGAAAAGGCGGTTGAGACTATTCGCTCCGCGGCTTCTACCGACCAGATCGGCGATGGAAAAATTTTTGTAATTGATATGGAAACAGCGTTACGTATCCGCACGGGAGACAAAGAAAATGATGTTTTTTAAAAAAACTTTATTTATTTTTATGTCCGCTATTTTAATCGGGATTAATTCCACGGCATCATTTGCACAAGCCGCCACTCCTAAAATGGACTCTGGCGATACGGCCTGGATGCTAACGGCAACCGCATTAGTTCTATTGATGACCATACCGGGTCTAGCATTATTTTATGCCGGCATGGTTCGAAAAACAAATGTGTTATCAGTTTTGATGCAGTGTTTTGCTATCTGCTGCCTAATGAGCATATTATGGATGATCATCGGCTACAGCTTGGCATTTGATGCCGGCAATGCTTACGTGGGCGGCTTAGGCAAACTATTTCTGAAAGGCCTAACAGTCGACGCGGTATACGGCACCATTCCAGATTCACTATTCATGGTCTTCCAAATGACATTTGCGATAATCACCCCCGCACTTATTGTTGGGGCCTTTGCAGATAGAATGAAATTCGGTGCAATGCTCCTGTTTACCTCCATTTGGCTTTTGGTTGTATATGCCCCGGTTACTCATTGGGTTTGGGGTGACGGGTTCCTTAGCTCAGATGGCGTATTGGATTTTGCCGGAGGAACTGTTGTACATATCAATGCCGGGATTGCTGGTTTAGTGGCGGCAATTATGATAGGGAAACGTAAAGCTTTGGGCACAGAAACTGTACTCCCACATAATCTCGTCTTATCTGTAATTGGTGCTTCTTTCCTTTGGGTCGGTTGGTTTGGCTTTAACGCTGGATCAGCATTAACCGCCGGCGGAACAGCCGCCATGGCGATGGTTGTCACGCAAATCGCTACTGCTGCTGCCGCGCTCACCTGGATGTTTATAGAGTGGCGTCTTCGCGGAAAACCAAGCGTTTTAGGAATTATCTCGGGTGCAATCGGTGGATTGGTCGCGATAACACCTGCTGCCGGCTTCGTAGATCCGATGGGGGCCTTATGCATTGGTATTGCGTCAGGGATAGCATGCTATTGGGGAGCAATATGGCTCAAACGTGCACTAGGATATGACGATGCTTTAGATGTGTTTGGTATTCACGGCATCGGAGGAATCGTAGGGGCACTGCTTACAGGGGTATTTGCGAGTAAGGCGGTCGGCGGCACTGCCGGTCTTTTAGAAGGCAATGCTGCTCAGGTAGGAACACAAGCTTGGGGAATTTTGGTCACTATCATTTGGTGTGCTTTTGCCTCCGCCGTCATTCTGAAAATAATTGACTTGGTAATAGGACTTCGCGTGGATGAAGAATCCGAACGAGACGGACTCGACAAGAGTTTACATGGGGAGACGGTTCAATAGTTTCGAAACAAATCGTTACTCCCCGGAGGGGCGTTTAGAGGGAATTTCGTAACTCCCTGAGAATTTCCTCATGCGCCACCAAACTTACCGGAGCGCTTAAAACGCTCCGATTTTTTTACAACTAGTTATTATACATTACACCTATTCCACTTGTACCGAGTCAGCCTTTCGCTATAAAATTCTTATGTTGAATTATTAGTTTATCCTGCTTCTATCAGCAGCAACTGAAGAAGTGTGCCCATGTTAAACGATCGGCTTGGCCGAATCGGCGATTACCCGTTCGACCGTTTGCGAACACTCTTAAACTCTTGTTCGCCCGAAACTAAACTCCCTCCACTTTCGCTCGCTTTAGGAGAGCCACAACATAACTCACCCAAAATTATCCAACAGGTTTTAACAGAAAATAACCGTCTATGGGGCAAATACCCGCCAGTGTGGGGTACTGCAGAGTTTAGAACTGCAGTGGGAAGCTGGCTTACAAATCGTTACGGCCTTTCCAGTCCGATACTTGACCCTGATAAATCTGTAATCCCCGTTTCAGGAACTAGAGAAGCGCTATTTATGGTTGCCCTTACAGTGATACCTGAATTTATCAGGGGCAAGCAACCGGCTGTGCTGATGCCCAATCCGTTTTATCAAGTTTATCTCGGGGCGGCAGCTTTAGCGGGCGCAGAGCCAATCTTTACACCCGCTACACCAGCAAATAACTTTTTGCCTGACTTTGGAGCGACTGATACCGCTGTGCTAGATAGAACGGCTCTTGCTTATTTTTGCTCCCCATCTAATCCACAGGGAACAACAGCATCCCTTGAAGTATTAGTTGAAAATATAAAACTAGCCCGAAAACACAATTTCGTGATCGTCTTTGACGAATGCTACAGCGAAATATACAACAGAGCATCACCGACAGGCAGTATAGAGGCGTGTGAAAAGCTTGGCGGAAGCCTCGACAATGTACTAATCATGAACTCCCTATCCAAGCGGTCGAGCGTGCCGGGCCTCCGGTCGGGCTTCGTTGCGGGCGATCCGGAAATTATCTCTCGATTCAAACGGGTTCGTGATTACGGAGGAGCTCCACCCCCGTTACCTTTATTGGCGGTGGCTACGGCACTTTGGCAAGACGAGGAACATGTGGAGAAAAATCGTGCCCTTTATCGTCAAAAATTTGATCTTGCAACTGAAAAACTTTCGGGATTGCACGGCTATTATCAACCAGACGGTGGTTTCTATCTATGGCTAAATGTTGATCAGGGCGAAAAGGCAGCTTTTAAATTATGGAAAGAAGCAGCCCTAAGGGTGATTCCGGGAACGTACTTGGCCAAAACTGGTTCCGATGGAATCAATCCGGGTGACTCTTACATTCGGTGTGCTTTGGTTCACGACCTAGAAACAACAAATCAGGCGCTCGATCGTCTCGTAGATATTTTGTAATTTGGGAATGACAATGGCCACTAACTCCAAAAAATTAACTCACACAAATTCAATCTTACCTGCAAGCGTTTCTTATTTCCTGCAACGGCGCGCGTTAGAGGGCATAGGTCTATTTTTGGTGTTAGCATCTATCGGAATAGTAGGGGCACTTCTTACTTATGATTCACAAGACCCCTCTTTTAACTCTGCCGCAGATTTAGAGGCCTCGAATATTTTAGGGACAGCGGGAGCATGGTTGGCAGATATATTATTACAATCTATCGGACTGGCTGCCTATGTTTTACCTATAATATTTCTGGCATGGGGTTGGAGAATTAGCACCCATCGGGGCCTAAAACTTCCATGGACCCGGTTGTTGCTTTTGCCAATAACAGCCGTTTCAGTTGCCATTTCATTGGGGGGGCTGGGAACCGATTCCGCTTGGCCTTTTAACTCTGGGTTTGGAGGTGTCGTTGGAGACATCACCCTAGAAAATCTCACGAAACTAATTTCTGACGCATATTCCCTCGAGTCCGGTGTTTTAGCCCTAATCATTGGATCCTTTTCTTTCGCACTTTTTCTTTGGGTTCTTGGATTTTCCGCGTCCGAGTGGGTTGTGTTTTTTACAAAATTAAGATGGTTAGGAAATCGAGGAGCGGCAGCAAGCGCCGCTAGTGGCCGCGCCAGCCTCAAAGCTGGCAGATGGTCATTTAATCTAGCTCGTAAAAGGCATGCAGCAGCTAAACATAGATTGGAGCCCAAGCTCTTCGCCCATGAGAAGACAGAGCAGGTACTTGAGGAAACCGACAAAAGCAAACCAGGTGACACAGATTGTCAACCTATACAAGTGAGTGCTGGGCACAAAAAAAAGAAAGCCATCGTTGCGCCAAGAGCTAGAAAGTTAAAACCAGGCCGAATCGCAGAGGCCTCCAAGCAATCCAGACTAGATCTTGGCATGGAAACCCCATATGAGTTGCCCAACCTAAATCTTCTCGAAACAATTATTACAAATAACAAAACTGATATTTCTGACAAGGACGCTTTAGCTGAAAATGCTCGCCTACTTGAGTCGGTTTTAGAGGATTTTGGAGTGCGTGGGGAAATCATAAAAGTTAGGCCGGGCCCAGTTGTCACACTTTATGAATTTGAGCCTGCACCCGGGATCAAGTCGTCTAGGGTCATCGGCCTGTCAGATGATATTGCCCGATCTATGAGTGCTATTTCAGCGAGGGTCGCAGTCGTACAGGGACGAAATGCAATGGGAATAGAGCTTCCTAATTCAGACCGGGAAGTCGTCTCTTTGCGTGAATTACTAGAATCAGAAAAATTAGAAAAGACACAATCAAAACTCTCACTTGCGATAGGAAAGGATATCGGGGGAAGCCCAACAATTGCTGATCTCGCTCGCATGCCTCATCTACTGATTGCGGGAACAACAGGCTCAGGAAAATCTGTAGCTATAAATACTATGATAATTTCACTCCTTTACAGGCTAACCCCCGAGCAATGCCGACTGGTAATGATTGATCCAAAAATGCTTGAATTATCAGTATATGAGGGAATTCCCCACCTCCTTTGTCCGGTAGTCACGGATCCAAAAAAAGCCGTCATTGCACTGCGTTGGACGGTGCGAGAAATGGAGCGGCGCTATAGGTCCATGTCAACATTAGGGGTCAGAAATATTGCGGGATATAATACCCGGCTTGAGGAGGCGCGGAAAAATGGGGAGATGCTGACGCGAACGGTACAAACAGGTTTTGACCCTGAAACCGGAGAACCCATTTATGAAGATCAACCGCTCGACATGAGCTTGCTGCCATTTATTGTAGTGGTCGTCGATGAAATGGCGGACCTTATGCTGGTGGCCGGAAAGGAAGTTGAGACGTCAGTACAACGTATAGCGCAGATGGCACGCGCAGCAGGTATTCATCTTATAATGGCAACACAACGACCTTCTGTTGATGTAATCACCGGTACTATTAAAGCTAACTTTCCGACGCGCATAAGCTTTCAAGTTACATCCAAAATCGACAGTAGAACAATTCTTGGCGAGGCGGGCGCTGAACAACTTCTAGGACAGGGTGACATGCTTTACATGGCGGGGGGCGGGCGTATCTCGCGGGTACACGGCCCTCTCGTTACCGACGAAGAAGTAGAGCGGGTTGTCACAGCACTCAAATCACAAGGAAACCCAGAATATGTAGAAGAGGTCACGCGAGAAGACCCCGATCAACCTATTGGCGACAACAATACTAGTGGGGACACAATCAAGGGAGACGCCCTTTATGATCAAGCCGTAGCCCTTGTCTGCCGGGAGCGCAAAGCTTCGACGAGTTTTGTTCAGCGACACCTGCAAATTGGATATAATCGTGCCGCACGGATTGTTGATAAAATGGAAGCGGAAGGTGTTATTAGTTCAGCCAACCACGTTGGAAAACGCGAGGTGCTAGCCCGCGATATTGAAAACAGTGGAACCTAATGAAATTGTGGGGATTAGTCTCCCTAGTAAAAATTTTATAGAGCCTATGGGGAAATGAGGAATTAATAATCGTGTCTGCCCGTCTAAATTTTCCAATTATAGTCCTTGTCACCATCATTGGCTTTGCTTCCAACCTAGCACTCGGACAAACCAACGAGAAGAAAAATATCCCTCAACAAACCTTACTGCTTACAGCAGAAAAATATCTTGATTCTATTCGCTCTCTCCAAGCTTCTTTCGTTCAATCATCGACCACCGGTGCCGTTGCAGAGGGAACACTTTTCATCGACAGGCCAGGAAAGTTAAGAATTCAATACAAAAAGCCTGCAACCCTGCAGGTATATGCGAACGATACGTGGCTTTACTATATAGATTACGATTTAAGGGAAATTAGTCAGATTCCTGTAGAGAAAACTCCAGCTTCATTTTTATTACGCAATAAATTTAGATTTTCTAGGGAGCTGGATATCTTAAATACTGCAAAAAGCCATGGCACCCTTAGAATTAAAATAGCAATGCGAGACAGAGCGGGAGGGGGCTCAATGACTCTTATATTTTCTGAAAATATTGATGCCTTCCTTGGCTGGGTGGTTGAAGACACTCAGGGGATAAAAACCAAAATTAGCTTGGTAAATCCAAAAACAAATCTGCCTATTCCCAAAAATTTATTTATTTTTTCAATTCCGGATTGGGCCTTTCCTTCAGACCCGCAGGATTAAGCTTGCGGTTGCGGGATTGATACGCACGTGATAGCCAAATAAAAATGCCATTGAAAAACAAAAAACCAATTATAGGTATTCCGGTAAATCATACGCCGGCAACCGAGAATATGTCGGCACTTTTTACGACAGCCGAAAAATATGCTCGTGTTTCGATGGAAATTTCTGACACCTCCCCAATCCTAATTCCCGCCTTCGGCAAAGAAACTGATTTTGAAACAATTTTGAATACAATCGATGGACTCCTTCTCACTGGCGGGCGAGCTAATATTGAACCCCACCATTACGGTGGGCCGGAGTTTCCAACCGACGAAATTATAGATCCAAAACGAGACGCGACAGTCCTCCCACTAATACGGGGCTGTATCGAAAAAGAAATTCCTGTTTTTGGAATTTGCCGGGGAATACAAGAAATTAATGTCGCTATGGGAGGATCGCTGCACTATCGTGTCCACCAGTTACCAGGAAAAAACGATCACAGAATGCGAAGGGACACAGAAATTCAAGCCGAACGCTTCGCCCTCCGGCATGAAATTGCGCTTACGGCAGGTGGCTACCTTCACAAATTATTAGGAAAGAAAACAACAATGGTGAACTCCTTACATGCACAAAGTATAGACCAAATAGCTACTGGCTTTTCTCTAGAAGCCCTATCACCCGATGGGGTGATAGAGGCTATTAATTTACCCGCCGCCAAAAGATTTACAGTAGGAGTACAATGGCATGCGGAATGGAGAGCCGAAGAACACAGCCTAGCATCCAAGTTATTTGCGGCTTTTGGAGCCGCGGCACATGATCATGCCCAAACTTATCGATAATTGAAGAAGTAGCATCATGCGAATCATCACCTGGAATATCAATTCCCTTCGACTGCGGATGACCACCTTAGCCAAAATCTCAGACAAACTAGCACCAGATGTAATTTGTCTGCAAGAAATCAAGGTGGAAGACAGCTTATTTCCAGAGAATGACATAAAAACGTTGGGTTATAAGCACATATTATACCGAGGAATGAAAAGTTATAATGGTGTAGCAATTATTTCCAAGGTGCCGCTCACTGGAGTAAAGAAACGGTTATGGTGCAATAAAGATGACTGCCGGCATATAGCAGCAAGTCTGCCTAACGGTGTAGAAATTAATAATTTTTATGTACCGGCGGGCGGAGATGTTCCCGACCCCGTAGAAAATGAAAAATTTGCTCACAAAATCACATTTTTATCAGAAATGGCGAAGTGGTTTAGTACACAAAAACCGGCAAATAGAATTCTGGTTGGTGATCTTAATGTTGCACCACTGGAAACAGATGTTTGGTCGCACAAACAGCTTCTAAAGATAGTAAGTCACACACCCATTGAAGTTGCTAGGCTCGAAAAGGCAATGAGATCTCATGATTGGATAGACGCAGTTAGGAAGATTATTCCTCCAGAAGAACATCTTTATAGTTGGTGGAGTTATCGAAATAGAACTTGGCCCGGCACAAATCGTGGTCGACGGTTGGACCACATTTGGGTAACACCCGGCCTCATCGAGAAAGTTTATAATGCTAAAGTATTTGTTGAGGCGCGGGGTTGGGATAAACCATCAGACCACGCCCCTGTTATGATTGATATAAAGATTTAGAAAAGTCTTTGCATGGACATGCTGGGATTTTTTCCCCTTGAAAAATCAATTTTATGCACCACATAATTTTTTGAAGGCGCCTTGTTAGGGCTTTCATGTTTCCAACAGGACTTGACCAATAGGTGAGTCCATAAAAGATATTGCTCAAAGGAGGGTATCAATATGACAACTTTTGATTTTTCACCGCTTTTCCGTTCAAGTGTAGGGTTTGACAGTATTCCGAGGCTGCTAGATACGGCTATGAGATCGGCGGATCTTTCGGATACTTATCCGCCCTATAATATCGAAAAAACTGAAGAGAATAGTTACAGAATATCGATAGCTGTAGCTGGCTTCGGAGAAAAAGATCTCGATATAACCGCCAAAGAAAACATGCTTATTGTAAAGAGTCGGGGACAAGAGACCCAAAACGATGCCAAGTATTTATACCGAGGTATCGCAGGAAGGGCTTTTGAGCGCAAGTTTCAACTCGCAGACCACATACAAGTTATTGGTGCAGAGCTGGTTAATGGCCTCCTTCACATAAACCTGATACGCGAAGTGCCCGAAGAATTGAAACCAAGGAATATCAAAATTAATTCCGGCAGCGATGCAAAATTGGTAAATGCTGCTTGATTAGATCTTTATATTTTATCAGACGCCTCACGTTTTGTGGGGCGTCTTCCCTTTAGGACTTTTTAACCACTTTTAGAAGATTAAACTCATGACGCCACTTGCCTTGATTCGGCATGGACCGACATTATGGAATGAACAGAGAAAATTGCAGGGACAGACAGATATTCCATTGAGTACGCTGGGGATACAGCGGGTAAATACCTGGGTACTTCCTGATAAATTTAAAAATTATCAATGGTTCGCTAGTCCTTTGAAAAGAGCACAAAAAACTGCTTCACTTCTTGGGCTGAAGACAAAAACTGAGCCCTCACTTATCGAGATGGATTGGGGTCAGTGGGACGGACTCACTGGTCAGCAACTCCAAGAAAAATATGGCGCCGAATTCGTAAAACGAAAGAAAAAGGGAATAGATCTGCGTCCAGATGGGGGGGAAACTCCGAGAGAAGTTAGAAACCGCGTGCATAAATGGATTAAGATAATTGCTAAAAATAAGCGGCCGACGGGCGCAGTCTCCCACCAGGGGATTATACGGGCAGCGATTTCACTAGCCACCGGCTGGAACATGATTAACCCTGCTCCAGAAGAATTGGAATGGGATGCCGTTCAGCTTTTTAGAGTTGATTTAAATGGCAATGTAAAAATTGACCAACTGAATATCAGCCTTATTTCAAACAAAAAAATCTATCCTGAGCCAAGATAAGCATTTTAATGTGTACCCTAAATGCAATTATAGACTCTGCCTTGAGCTCCGTGTATTGCTAGCATGGCCAAAATAATATTGTATCAACCTAGGGATTTTAAAAACAATGGCTCAATTAGTTACGTTTTCAACAAACGGGGAAAAAAGACCTGGCGCTCTAAAGAATGACCGCATCCTAGACCTGAGGGCAGCGGGCCTTCCCTCCGGGGAAACCGGAGACCTCTTGGAGATTGCGAGGGGTGGAGACGCTATTTTAGCTAGAGTTAGATCAGCAATTGCAGACTGGGCTGGGCCAGATTTTGCAATGGATGAAGTAAAGTTAGAGGCACCCATCCAAAACCCTCCTAAAGTGATTGGTATCGGGCTCAACTATCTTGATCATTGTCGCGAAGCCAATATGGAGGTTCCAAAAGAGCCGGTAATATTCTCTAAATACGCTACATCTGTTACCGGGCCTTATGACGAAATAAACTTTTATTGCGATGTTACTCAAAAGGTCGATTATGAAGTGGAGTTGGGCGTAGTAATAGGAAAGAGCGCTTTTCGTGTCTCCGAAAAAGATGCGATGGATAAGGTTCTTGGTTTTACAGTAGTCAACGACATATCGGCACGAGATCTACAATTAAGCGGGGCAGGGCAATGGGATTATGGAAAATCTTTAGACTCATTTTGTCCTTATGGCCCCTCTATTGTGACACTCAATGAAATAGAAGACCCCCATAATTTGGACCTCAGCCTTTCCGTAAATGGTAAAATAAGACAAGAGTCCAATACTTCCAATTTAATTTTCAAAATTCCGGAGCTAATTTCCTATCTCAGCAGAGGCATTACGCTTTTGCCTGGCGACCTAATTGCAACTGGCACTCCCTTTGGTGTTGCCCTTGGCATGAAGGAACCAGTTTGGCTTAAAGACGGCGACTTATGTGAAGCACAGGTGTCCGGAATTGGCACACTTCGCAATACCATTCGGGAACAACAATAAACCATTATATTATTAACCGGTAACCCCCGGGTTCCGTTACCAAAATCTTTGCTTGGGACGGGTGTATCTCGAGTTTCTGACGCAACTTATAAATATGAGTTTCCAAAGTATGGGTACTAATCTCGGAGCTATACTCCCAAACCTCGTCAAGGAGATCTCCCCGAGCCACAAACGAATTTGCGTGATATATTAAGAATTTTAAGATTGAGGTCTCTTTTTCGGTCAGCCTAATACTTTTATCTTCGGATAAATCTAACAATAGTTGCGCATTCGGATCAAATTTATATGGGCCCAGCCGATGATAGGAATCTTCGGCCTGGTTACCTTTTGTTAGTTGAAGCCTGATCCGCGCCATTAAATCTCGAAAATTAAATGGTTTCACTATGCGGTCATTTACTCCACCATCAATATCTTTATCTAACGCTTGATTTTTGGATAGAAGAATTATCGGAATTAATGAGTCTTGAAAGCGAATTGCTCGACATAACTCGATATTTTTAAAATCCAAATTCAGTTCATCGAGAATCAATAAATCAAAATGATCATCTTGAATTATCCTTAAACCCTCTGCACCGGATCCAACTGCTGTTAAGAGTATGCCCTCCTGAGATCCCACTAACTCCACCAAACATTTCCTTAAAACTTCATCAGCCTCTACAAGGAGAATATTTTTTTTAAAATTCATCGCCTTCTCACACTAAGCAAATCAATATTAACGGGGATCCACAATAAAATAAATTGTGTGTCTGAACCGCATTTATAAGATATATTAAATTTTTTACTTTTTAGCCATTACAACCCCAAACTATTTAGGCATCATGAATTGACTTTTTTTGCCTGAAGGATATTACGCACTCGTGAATTTAGTCATAAAGCCAAATGGTCAATCACATTGGAACAATATCACATTTCGCTGTGCGCTTGGTACAGGCGGTATTTCTAAAGATAAAAAAGAGGGAGATGGAATTACGCCCGCTGGTCATTTTTCCCTACGGCAAGTATTTTTCCGATCTGATCGGATATCTGCCCCGCGCACAATCCTGCCTATTACCTGTCTAAAAAAAACCGATGCTTGGTGTGATTGTCCTGAAAGCAAACAATATAACAAGCTAATAACACTTCCATTTAGCGGTGGATATGAAATGCTTTGGCGGACAGACACTATTTATGATTTAATTGCGGTGGTGGGATATAATGATCAACCTGTCATCCCGGGTAATGGAAGCGCAATTTTTATCCATTTGGCCACTCCCAGTTTCAGCAATACCAAAGGGTGTATTGCTTTTTCAAAATCTGCTCTTTCAAAAATTTTAGAAGAGTGGACAGAAAAAAGCATGGTCGAATTAATGTTATGTGACAACTAAATTCTGGAGCTGTTTTTTTGTGTCTAACGGGCACCAAAAATCGATGTACCGATCCGAACATGGCTAGTCCCAAGTTTAATTGCGGCCTCGAAATCGGCACTCATTCCCATGCTGAGAGTTTTTAACTTATGGCGGCGCGCGAGCGTGGCCAGAAATCCAAAATGGAGTGCGGGCTCATCGTCCGCCGGCGGAATGCACATCAAACCCTTTACCGGAAGTTTGAACTCCGTTCGGGATAATTTTAAAAGTTCATCAAGCTCTCCTGGATGAACACCAGCTTTTTGCGGCTCCTCGCCCGTATTTACTTGAATATAAAGGTCCGGACAGCGCCCCATGTTTTGTTGCTCTTTATGTAAAGCTCTTGCAAGTCGTGGCCGATCAAGAGTTTCTATAACGTCAAAAAAACTTATGGCTTGGCGTACCTTGTTTGTTTGAAGTGGGCCAATTAAATGTAACCGCGCATCGGGATAATCTTGTTTCAATGAGGAATATTTTTGCTCGGCTTCTTGTACTCTATTCTCCCCAAAAAGCCGATGGCCCTGCTCGAGAACTATTTTTACTTCCTCCGCAGAATGAAATTTAGTAACTGCCATCAATCCTACCTCGTTAGAAGACCGGCCTGCCTTCAACGAAACAGAAGATATGGTCTCGTAAAGTGATGAAAGATTTTTAATAATTTGAGATCTTTTTATTTTTTCTTTGTTTTCATTCATGGGCCAGATAATTTAAAACTCTATAGTTAGCGTAATATTGCCTTTTATTGATTATAATCTGATTTTAGTTTTTGCTTTAATAAACCTCAACAAGGGAAAAGGAATTGATGGAAGATATTTTCAAATCCCAAAACGTCATAGAAGAAATTAAAGATGCTAAAAAAAATAGACGGCCATGGATCGGAAAGAGCGTAATAAGAACTTTATCAGATTTTTTTTCCTATAAGGATTTTGAGACACTCCTCAACCAGACGGGAATTTGGACACCTGGGCGTTTGCAAGTTTTGTTGGACAACAAGCCCATTCCCCAAAATGACCTATTTCCAGCTCAACAAAATATTTCCGGTGACGGCACCGCCCTAAATACCGAGATTTTAAAAGATGCAATGAAACGCGGCAGCTCAATCGTCCTAAACGATATTGCTGGACTTTCTATAGGTGTGCTCAAAATCCGAGAAGCCTTAACAAGCTGGACCAAGGGAAAGCTTGAATGTAATCTTTATTACTCGCAGAAAGACCACCAAGCCTTTCCAATTCATTTTGATGTGCACGATGTTTTTGCCATTCAGATTGACGGCAAAAAACACTGGCAAGTCTTTGATCAGTATGCGGAATATCCCATCAATCATCCACACTTTACAAATGCACGTTACATGAATCCGGAAAATGTCCGCGGATCACCATTATTGGATTTATTATTCGAACCTGGTGATCTTTTATATATCCCGTCTGGTTTTCTGCATCACGCATCATGTCGGCAGGGACGGTCACTCCATTTATCCTTTGGCTTGGTGGAAATGTTAGGCATGGATGTCATATCCCATGCATTTGAAAATGCAGTGAAAACAGAGTTTTTCCGCATGCCCCTTAATGCAATTTTAAGAGAAAAGGACCCAGTTGATTTTTATCTCCGAAAGTGGGCTAAACAGATGAAAGATCTCTCCTCAAATCCTGATTTTAAAAAGCGCGTCGAAGACAGTCTCGAAAGTTTCTCATACCGCGCTAACCAATTGGATCTTGAATCAGATGAGAAATAGTAAAATAAAAAAATTAGGGGGCCCGAAGGCCCC
This sequence comes from Alphaproteobacteria bacterium UBA2964, assembly GCA_002348425.1. Next base: position 16,817 of record DEBE01000090.1, read on the forward strand.
CTAACCAATTCTAAATTTCTGTAAAAATCTTAGAATTTAATCTTGAAGCCAGCTACAACACCGTTTTCACTAACGTTATTGGAGCTTCCACTGCCCTGATCATCATCAACGTTGAAGATAGAGCCTTCAAATTTTACGCCGCCACCCAAATTCTTGGAATAGCCAGCTGACGTAACAGTTGTCTTCTTATCGGTACCACTCGATGGCTCATTCTCAGCAAAACCATACTGAAGGCTGACAGTGTCAGACTTGTTGAGCTTGTACTTAATAGCTGCACCAGTATCTTTGTTCTTGGTTCCAGAACCATTGTCTTCAACAGCATGGAAAGCCGTTAAAGTCACAGCACCTTGACCAATGTTAACACCCATGTTCCAGCCATCTTCAGTGACAGAACCCGTGTCAACTTGTGAATAACCAACTGCTAGGCTGTACTTCGTCTTACCAGCTTTACCAGCATACTTGGCCATGGCAGAGATACCATCACGATCACCAGAAGTTTCTGTATCATCGTAATCTGTAGCCGTACCACCAGAAGCATCAGGCATATAGGAAACAGCAGCAGAAAGTGCACCCATTTTTGGAAGGAAATAAGTGATCTTTTGGTTGTCGCCCATGCCAACGTCATTGTCGTTGTCAATGGTCTGGTTTCCAGAAAGGCCAACCCAGTCACCGGCATCTGACTTAACGATACCTACAGGGCCAACACCCTTAACACTTCCAACGTAGGAAGCAGCAGGGTCGTTGTTACCAATTTGGAACTTACCGAAGGAACCCTTAACATACATGGAAGTTTCATCCCATGTGTTGTTCCCGGTAGTAGTACCCGTTCCAGCTTCCAACTCCATACGCCCACCAACGGTCATGCCGTTCTTGAGCTTCTGTTTCCAGTCAAAGTTGATTTCACTGTCGTGCTTGACGTCGAAGTTATTGACTTGGCTGGCTACACCATCGGCACCCACACCAACCCAAGCTTCATAGTAACCGCTAAGCTTTAACTTAGCTGCACTTGCAGGAGCAGCAGCAACAGCCGCAGCGGCTGCAACAATAACTGTGCTCGCAAGAAGTTTAGATTTTAACATTTAACACCTCTAAATTTTTATCTAGATAAAAAGTGACTAAATTG
>DEBE01000004.1 GCA_002348425.1 Alphaproteobacteria bacterium UBA2964
GAAATAATTGCTTCCGCTACGGGGTTTCGTGCTGGTGATAAATTACAGCTTACAATTCAGGGGTATGATATAATTGATGTATTTAACCGTTTTAAACATGAAGATACGGTTAATGAGGGTTATCACGTCATTTACACCGGTGGTCAATATGACTCCCATCTTTTGATACCAGCAGTGCCGGTTTAAGAAAAACTAAATTATGTTAAATGTAGAAAGTAGCGTTTAGGTTTAAAAAAGTGTCTAATAATTCTTCATCAAAGCCGAGAGATATTATTCTAGCGCATAGTTCCGACATTCACATTGATGATGGCTATACAGCCCGCGCCAATGAAGGTGATGGCACGAAGCCATTGCTCGATGTTTTAAAAACAGCGGAGAATGTCAAGGCGGATGTGGTACTCCTTGCCGGAGATATATTTGAACATAATCGTCTTGATAATAAAATTATCGAGAAAACAGCTAACGTTATCGCAACATTTTCAATGGCTGTAGTAGTCTTGCCGGGAAACCATGATCCCGCAATTTCTGGATCTCCGTGGCATCATCGGTCAATGATCAAGAATGATAAATTATTTATTTTGGGTGTAACCGATAAAACCGCCGTGATGTTTAAGGAGTTTGACCTCGAAATTTGGGGAAAAGCTCATCGTGATTATGAAGACATGAAACCATTGTCCAACCCGCGACGCCGGAAATCACGTTGGCAGGTTGCTATGGCTCACGGCCATTATGAACCGGTTATAGAAGGAAGTAGCATGTTGCGTCCGTCTTGGTTATTTAGTGATAAAGATCTATCAGCTACGAAAGCAGATTACGTTGCACTGGGACATTGGAACCGAGCAGAAAAAGTTGGTGGCGAGTCCGTCCTTGCTTACTACTCCGGATCTCCGGATTTTGCTCAAACCGTGAACATCGTTCGACTGTCGAAAAATGGAATAGTCCGAGTGAGGCGTCAAAAAATCTTAACTTAAAAACTCAAGAATAATTAAAATATCACTTTTTTTGAATAGTGTGTCTGTGGCAATATCGTTTTGGTGTTCAAAGTTGGATTAATAGAATGGTTAACAATAACTGGAAACGCAGCACTTTACCTAGAAAACCAGCCGAGTTGGGAAAACCGCTCGTTGATCCTGCGATTTGGTATCCCAGTGACCTTTCAGAAAACGATGACTGGATATATCGTTTATCGGATGATGAAATCCTAGAGGTAGATAAAGCAGTAGGAGTGGTGGTGGATCGCGGGCTTGATATCAAGGATATCACGCACGAAAACTTTTCTCTGCCTAATTTAGGACCTCGTCTGCAGGAGATGCAAGACGAGCTTATGGAGGGTCGTGGCATCGTCCTAATTCAGGGTTTACCAATTGAGAGATTGGGACGGGTTCAATATGCCGCTGCTTTCTGGGGAATTTCACTTTATATCGGTCGAGCATTATCACAGAACCGGCAGGGCCATCTCCTCGGGCACGTGAAAGATGTTGGTGGAGACTATTCAAAAACTAGAGGTTATCGTACTAAGTCGCATATGGCGTTCCACTGTGACCAGGCCGATATATTAGCCCTAGGTTGTATTCACACAGCAAAATCGGGAGGTGAACACCTCGTATGTAGTGCGGTGTCCCTGTATAATGAAATGCTTAAGCGGCGTCCCGACCTCGCTGTTGAACTCGGTTGGAAGTTTTATCGCCAACTTTCCAACGAAAAACACCCTGGACAAGACAAGCCCTGGATACGCCAAGGCATTTTCAACTTTCATGAAGGGTATTTTGCGGTGCGTGGTGTTAGTTCTGCGCTCAATAAGGGGCAACTTATAGAAGGAGTTCCAAAATTTACCGATGCGCAAAAAGAAGCACTCCAGATGTTTCGCGATATTGCCCCCGAAGTTGCAATTAAAGTGCCTATGGGCCCTGGAGATATAAGTTATGTAATGAATCACGTTACACTTCATTCGCGGACCGAATTTGAAGACTGGCCAGAACCGGAGCGTAAACGACACCTATTAAGGCTATGGTTAAATACCGGGGGCCGTCGTCCGCTACCCCCTGAGATTCATAAGTTCACACAGGGCATATATGACAATACAACCACATTTGTAACGCCGTTGGACGCAGAGTGATTAAAAGGCGGCCATGCTTCTTTTTCTGAGGCCCTCATCACAATGGTCCTATTAGAAAAAAATGGCCCCCTAGTTGGGGGCCATCAGTTTAATAAGTTATTTTGAGTCCTTGCCGTTGGCAAACCAAGCATGGGCAGCCCCACCAGAAGCCCAACGGGTGTCACCTTGACAGTTAGCAATAAAGTTATTTAAGCCCTTGCGGCTACCTTTTGCATTTGGCATGTGGCCAATAAAAATTTTCCCAACATCTTCGTTGAGCACGAGAAGGGCCTTTCGATATAATGCTTTACGTTTTTTAAAATTCCCCTCAGCGGCAGCTTTTTTCCAAATTTTGTCGGCTTCCTTATTTTTCCATTTTCCATAATTTGTTCTACTCTTGGAGGAAAGCAACGAACGGTAGCGCCAATGCGGATCAGGCTGAAAACTATAATGGCCAACACTCATGTCCCATCCCTTTGGACTTCGTATAACCTTCCTGTGTGCAGCGTAGTCGAGAACTTTGAACACAACTTTTATCCCGGCTTTCTTGAGCTGAGCTTGTACCAAGGTTGCAAAGTCAACATGATCTGTCTGGTTTCTAACTAACATTGAAATTGTAAGACCATCCGGATACCCAGCCTCGGCAAGAAGTTTCTTTGCAGCTGCGGGATTACCCTTCGCATAGGGGTCAGGTATATCCTTGTGATACCACCTGTGTCCCGGAGGAAAAATCTGATTTTCAATTGTAGAAATTCCCCACGTCAGTCCTTGAAGGATCTCTTTCTTGTCTAATGCTTGTGCAATTGCTTGACGGACTTTTTTATTCCTTAAGGGACCATTATGCTTCTTACCCTGTTGCAAATGAATAAAAATCCATCGGGCACCTGATTCAATTTGAGGTTTAATCCAGTCTGGTTTGTTTTTTTGAATTTCTGGGATCTGGTCGAAGGGGATGGCGTAGCTCCAGTCGATGTCACCACTCTTTAGAGCTAGAAAACGGGTAGTTGCATCCTTAATTGGTTTAACCAAGACAGTATCCACGTATGGTAATTGGTTACCCTTCTTATCCTTTTTCCAATATTTATCGAACCTAACCATTTTCATGTGCTGGCTTGGCTTCCATTCAACAAATTTGAATGGTCCTGTACCAATGGGGTGGGGAGGTTTTGAATTCAAGCTATCCGGGTCGAGAATATGTGCCTTTCGTTGTTCCATTAAGTTAAAAAACGCCACCGACGGTTTTTTGAGATTAAATTTTATCGTGTACTTGTCGATGATGGTCATCGACTTGACGCCGGAACGCCTGAAACGGTTCCGAGACCGAGATTTATTTTTCTTGTCCAGACGCCATTCTACATTTTTTTTGACAATATCAGCAGTTAACTCTTTACCACTATGGAATAAAACGCCTTTTCTCAGATGAAAAGTGACAGATTTTGCATCGTCAGCAATATCCCATTTATGAGCAAGTCCCGGGACCATGTTACACTGTCTGTCATAATCCAGCAGGCTCTCTGCGACCAGTCCGCCATATTGAACTACTGAATTACCAGAATGTTTGGCGAAGTTGGGACTTTTAACATCGCCGTTCATGCCAATTTTTAATGTGCCCCCATATTTCTGTGATAGGGCGGGGCCAGCTGTTCCCAAACTAACCCCGATCAAAAGAGTAGCAGCAATACTTATACTCTTATCCATAAAACCTCTCCTATTTCCTGTAGTTTATCATTAATTAATTAATTCTCTGCAATAGACTTTTACTTATTTTCAATCGTTTGTCACGAA
>DEBE01000133.1:0-2628 GCA_002348425.1 Alphaproteobacteria bacterium UBA2964
AATGCATAATGCCGCGGCGAGGTCGGTTCTAGCACATTTGGAATATTTGCTCGAGAAAGGGCAAATTACTATAGATAAAACCAATGTTGAAAACCCCCAATACAGGATAAATTAGTCATGAACTACATAGGAAAGCCTATTCACCGCGAGGAGGATTCAAGGCTATTGCAGGGTCAGGGCAGATATACAGAAGATGTAAATTTGCTAAACCAAGCCTATGCATTTGTTTTGCGCTCTCAACTTGCACATGCCGATATAACGTCTTTAAAAACATCTACTGCAAAAAAAGCCCCAGGGGTCCTCGCTGTTCTTATAGGAGATGATTTAAAAAAACGTAGCCTGGGCCGATTAAAGCCTTTAGCACCCGGGAAACGCAGAGATGGATCACCCAGCTTTGTTTCTTCACAACCTTTGTTAGCACAGGGGCGCGTGCGATATTCTGGCGAAGCAATTGGATTTATTGTTGCTGAAACGCCCGATCAGGCAAAGGATGCAGCTGAGTTAGTCGAGGTCGAATATAAAGAATTACCAGCTATTACTTCTATAGACGAGGCACTTTCTAAGGAAGCGGATAAAATTTGGGATAATAATCCCGACAACGAGGCATATCATTTTGAAAAAGGAAATGCGGCCTCTACAGAAACTGTTTTTTCAAGTGCTACACACGTCATAAAACATCGGATTCACGTCAACAGAATTACGGGTAATCCCATGGAAAACCGTGGTTGTATTGCCGAATATGACCGATTTGAAGATCGATATACTCTTAGAGCAACAGTCCAGTCTGTTCATGGTATTAGACAGCAAATAGCCGAGCAAATATTAAAAATCCCCCAAACAAAACTTCGTGTCATATGTGATAATATGGGCGGTGGATTTGGAACGCGGGGTGGCTGCCATCCCGAGTATAGCCTGGCTTTATGGGCCTCGGAGGTTACAGGGAGACCGGTGAAGTGGATCGCTGACCGCAGCGAAGGGATAATGACAGATGAGCAGGCCCGAGGAGGGATTGTAGACTGTGAATTAGCGCTTGACGCTAATCATAAATTTCTAGCTCTCAGAACCCACACTAAAGTGCCAATTGGGGCATATTATGGAAATGATCGTAATCTAAGGACTACAACTGGTGGATTAGGAGGGCTAGCAGGTGTATACGGCATTCCCTCCATTCATGCCCAAGTCACTGGCGGGTTTACAAATATGATCGGTAACGCTCAATACCGTGGTGGTGCCAAGCCTGAACCAGTGTATGTTTTAGAAGTCATGATAGATGTTGCCGCCCGTAAACTTGGCGTCAGCCCCATTGAACTGAGACGCATTAACACTCTCCAAACACAAGATATACCCTTTAAAACCTGCTTTGGAGACATTTATGATTGTGGAGACTTTGTTCGCAACTTCGAGGACTGCTTAGATGCCAGTGATTATTTGAATTTTAAAAATAGATTTGAAGAAAGTAGAACCCGTAGCAAAATCCGCGGCCTAGGGATATCAAATAGTATAACAGGAGTGGCAAGTACAAATTTTGAGCATGTTGAAATTAGATTTGACCCATCAGGTAATATATCATTATTGAGCGGCGCTATGGATCATGGCCAGGGCCACGCTACCACTTTCAAACAGGTATTAGCCGATACACTGCAGGTAGACACCAATGAAATTGAGTATCGATTTGGTGACACGGATAAAATTGCACACGGAGTTGGCACCTTTAATGCTCGTTGTGCGGTTTTTGTAAGTGGTGCGGTGATTAATGCTGCAACAAAAATTCTTGAAAAAGGAAAACTCATTGCCGCTCACGTTCTAGAGTCGGCAGCTTCTGACATAGAATACAGTGGCGGCTCGTTCAAGGTTGCCGGAACGGACTACGAAATAAGTTTGAAAGAAGTTGCCCAAATTGCCTTTCAGAAGCCCAAGTTACCTCCGGATATTGAACCAGGCCTATACGAACACGGTGAATTTGGTATGGGTCTAGGCCAAGCGCCTACTTACCCAAATGGGGTACACCTCGCAGAGGTGGAAATTGACCCAGAAACCGGCAAGGTGGAGTTGGTAAAATACACTGCTGTCGATGATGCTGGGACGATACTCAACCCAATTCTATTTGATGGACAAGTTCATGGAGGCATCGTGCAAGGAGCTAGTCAAATTTTAATGGAAGATATTCATTATGATAGGAAAAGCGGTCAATTGTTATCGGGTTCTTTTATGGATTACTGCATGCCTCGAGCTGATGACTTTTGTGATTTTAATATCGCCGCTAATGAAATTCCCACTGCTAGAAATCCTCTAGGTGTTAAAGGTGTGGGCGAAGCTGGAACCGTGGGCGCTATGCCTGCAGTTATGAATGCGATTAACGACGCATTGGCACGAGTCGGAGCACCCTCAGTTGAAATGCCTGCCAAACAAGAAAAAATCTGGCGGGCCCTAAAAAATTTTGACACCAAAACCTAGGGATGAATTTCTATTGGAGTTCCTATATCTACCATCCGCCAAATTTCGTCCATTTGACGATTGGTAACCGCGATGCAACCCTGGGTCCAGTCTAGAGTAGGGTGGCCTACTCGCTCGGCAGACATCGTGTTAGGCAAACCATGAATCATGATTTTTCCGCCAGGATCTTTACCA
>DEBE01000133.1:3016-10612 GCA_002348425.1 Alphaproteobacteria bacterium UBA2964
GCTCTATGAAAGTGACTGTTTTTAATTTTTAGATCAAGAATATACTGGCCCTCGGGTGTTCGGGCATCCCCTTGATATTGCTTGTGTCCTTTTGGATATCTACCTAGGGCAATTTGGTAAATTTTTAAAACATTGTCATCCCTCATTAATATCAATTGGCGATCAGACTTTAAAACAATTACACGATCAGCCTTCGAAATAGACAAGTCTTGAACCTCAACTGAAAAAGCTCTCGACTTCCAATTACAGCCCATTACTATCGTTATAATTAAAATTAAATTCCACAATATCGACTGTAGCTTGCCGATTGTTATGATCTTAGCAACAAAGTTATTTATCAAATTTATCTGTACCGCTATCGAGTTAACAAAAATCATAAATTGGTAACTACACGATCGTAGATTACAAAGCTATAGTTGCAACTCTCTCCGGAAAGAGCAGGATGAAACTCCCGGAATATCTCCGACCATTCTTTTTTAACAATACAGGGAAAAGTGACATCACCGATGATATTACAGTGAACCTCGGTAACGTATAATCGATTTACAAATTTCAAAGATGCAGCATAAATCTTAGCCCCCCCGATTACCATAATTTCACAACCTCCATTTTCTCCTGCGAATTCACGACCAATTTTAATAGCGTCATCTAAGGTATTGACGCTGGTTGTACCGGGAAAATAAAAACTTTTATTCTTCGTGATAACAATATTTTTTCGGCTGGGTAATGGCTTACCAATAGACTCCAAAGTCTTACGACCCATTATCACAGGCTTGCCGATAGTCTGTTCTCTAAAATTAGCAAGGTCACCGGGCAAATTCCAAGGAAGACCATTATTTTTCCCGATAACGCCGTTTTCCGACATCGCAACTATAATGGATAGACGCATTGAACTAGACTGCTACAGGGGCACGAATGTGAGGGTGTGGATCATACCCCTTAAGTGTAAAATCTTCATAGGAAAAATCAAAAATATTCTTGACCTTTGGATTTATAATAATTTTTGGTAATTTTTTTGGCTTTCGTTCCAGTTGCTTGAGAGCCTGATCAAAGTGGTTTTCGTACAAGTGAGCGTCTCCAAATGTATGAATAAAATCTCCAGGTTTAAGATCGGTCACTTGTGCGACCATCATCGTCAATAATGCATAGGAAGCTATATTAAAAGGGACCCCCAGAAATATATCGGCACTTCGTTGATAAAGCTGGCAAGATAATTTATCTCCCGCCACATAGAACTGAAAAAGACAATGACAAGGCGGAAGAGCCATATTATCGATAGCGCCAACGTTCCATGCACTCACAACAAGCCGTCTAGAATCCGGATTGTTTCTTATTTCATCTATCAGCTGACTTATCTGATCTATTTTCTGACCACTACTTAAGGGCCACGATCGCCATTGTGCTCCATAGACTGGGCCAAGATTACCCGCATCATCTGCCCATTCATCCCATATTGAGACATTATGCTTGTTAAGATATTGAATGTTTGTATCACCGGATAGGAACCACAACAACTCATGAATTATAGATCGTAAATGAAGTTTCTTGGTCGTGACTATTGGAAAGCCCTCAGACAAATCAAACCGAAATTGATGACCGAAGATACTTTTGGTCCCAGTTCCCGTTCGGTCTTCTTTTTTAACACCTTCATTTAAAACAAGCCGCATTAGATTAAGATATTGATCCATCTATCTCGTCCAGTTTTTTAAACTAAAAGTTCTATACTTTAATTTATGATAGAATCACCCTATAATGAAAGTGCTGGTATTCCAGATATGACGATAAACGGCTTTTGAAATAAACGATGCGGACCCGGGGGCAGTACCCGGCGCCTCCACCAACATCCATAAGAAGTGTTTTTATGGGGGCGAAATAGGATCGACGCGCGTGTAAAGATCAGTCTTTCGTCCGGCATTGTACCGCCGTTATCGGGCTAATTTACAAATGCCAATGATAATGATTTGGCCCTTGCTGCCTAAATACAGGTAAGCGCGGTCCGGGGGGTACCGGGCAACAGGATCCCCCCACTCAAATTTTTCTACAGACCAATTTTACTTTGGACATTTCGAACTTGCGGAACAAGAGGTTAATAACTTAAAAATGTTACCATGATGTCAAACGATCAAATTGACTACGCCAAATTATTGGATAACGCCATGAGAAGTGTACTTCGGCAGGCCTTAGATTGTGCGATTGACGGTGAGTTTCCAGGATCACACCATCTTTACATAACTTTTGGGACCCAAAGGCCCGGAGTAAAGATATCTGCGATATTATTGGCCCAATACCCTAAAGAGATGACCATTGTTCTTGAAAATAAGTTCTGGGATTTAACGACAACTGAAAATGCTTTTTCAGTAACCTTAAGTTTTAATGGAAAATCCCAAAAGCTGTTTATTCCTTTTGACGCGGTTAAGGCATTTGTAGATCCCTCGGTAAATTTCGGCCTGCAGTTTGATAATGATGGTAACTTCACTCCGACCCAAACGGAAAATGAAACCAAAGAAAAAATGTCTGATAAAACAGGTTCGATTGAAAACTCCGACTTGCCTGCAGAAACTCAAATTGACGATACGGTAATTGCACTCGATAGTTTTCGAAAAAAATAATATTATAAATCAAGACCGAGAAAACGTATTAATTAAGGATTTCAACGAGCCCTTCATATGTCGACATTTATGTTTCGCGATTTATTCCAAACAACAGACTCAGAGCCGGATTTTCGAGCTATCACAACGGATTTTGTAGAGGTCGAGAAGTTCAATGATACCGAGATCCTTACAATAAATACGGAAGGACTGATTAGACTTGCCCACGCAGCATTCCATGATACTGCACATTACCTCCGACCTAGCCATCTTGCACAACTCTCTGCAATCCTAAAAGATCAAGAAGCATCATCGAACGATCATTATGTTGCCTTAGACCTTCTCAAAAATGCAAATATAGCTGCAGGAGGTATTTTGCCTATGTGCCAAGATACTGGTACGGCGATTATTATGGGAAAGAAAGGCCAAAACGTCTGGACCAACGGAGGTGACGAAGCGGCCCTTTCTAATGGTGTATATAAAGCATATACCGAAGGTAATCTTCGTTATTCTCAGGTCGCCCCCCTAACTATGTATGATGAAAAAAATACTGGAAATAATTTACCAGCGCAGATTGAAATTTATGCGACCGACGGCGACGAATATAAATTTCTATTTATTGCTAAGGGTGGTGGATCGGCCAATAAATCTTTTTTATTTCAACAAACACCATCGATACTAAATCCTGAACGTTTAATCTCATTTTTAGAGGATCAAATAAGACTATTAGGTACGGCTGCTTGTCCTCCTTATCACTTAGCAATAGTTATAGGGGGAATGTCTGCTGAATTTAATTTAAAAACTACCAAGTTAGCTAGCACACATTATCTCGACGGCTTGCCGGTTCACGGCAATGAATATGGACAAGCTTTTAGAGATACAGAAATGGAAGAGAAAATTCTTTCATTAACTCAAGAAATGGGTATTGGAGCGCAGTTTGGGGGTAAATATTTTTGTCACGATGTTCGAGTGGTAAGGCTTCCTCGTCACGGTGCTTCTCTGCCCATAGGTATTGGCGTTTCTTGTTCCGCTGACAGGCAAATACTGGGGAAAATTAATAGAGAGGGAATATTTCTTGAAAAACTTGAAACTAATCCAGCTAAATATTTGCCTGAAATAGATGAATCTTCCCTTGGTGGCGAGGTAATCCAAATAAACCTAAACCAACCAATGAATAAAATAAGACAAACACTATCAGAACATCCCATAAAAACACGGCTCTCTATTAACGGGCCTCTTATCGTTGCGCGCGACCTAGCTCACTTAAAGATTTCTGAGCGCCTTGCAGCCGGTGAACCCATGCCGGATTACATGAAAAATCATCCCATATATTACGCAGGTCCGGCAAAAACACCTTCGGGCTTTACCTCTGGGTCTTTTGGCCCGACGACTGCTGGAAGGATGGACTCTTATGTTGCAGATTTTCAGGCTAAAGGTGGAAGCCACATCATGTTGGCTAAAGGCAACAGGTCAAAACAAGTTACAGAAGCATGTCAGCAATATGGTGGCTTTTATTTAGGATCAATAGGTGGCCCAGCCGCGCGTTTAGCTCAAGACTGCATAAAAAAAGTTGAATGCATAGAATATGAAGAACTAGGTATGGAAGCAATTTGGCGAATTGAGGTAGAAAATTTTCCAGCTTTTATAGTAGTCGACGATAAAGGGAACGACTTCTTTACTAATGATAATTAAATCAAAAATATTTGTTACTTGCAGAGTAAAACTGGTATTTCTGTTGACGTAATAATGTGCCGGGTGCGACCCCCCAAAATCATTTGGCGTACGCGGCTTCTTGCGTAAGCACCCTTGATCAAAAAGTCTGCACGCACCTCTGACGCATATTTTAGATAGGCTGCCCCGATTTCCTGTTCATTGACGTCAAATTTTTTAATCGTTGAATCAATCCCCGACCATTTGAGTCTTAAAGCACCCTCTTCCGGCGGAATAGCCGGCGGTTCGACAGGGTCGGCCGAAAGCAAAGTTACTTTTTTAGCCTTCTCTAAAATGGGAATTGCAGCACTTAATGCATGTGCAGCTTCAGAGCTACTTTCCCAAGCCACAGCCACATGTTCGCCTGTTTGGCCCGGTAATATTGGTGGCACCACGACGGTCGGTCTTCCAGTATCTAATAAGGCCGCCTCGAGTGTAATTGGGGATGGGAATGCGGAATCTCTCATCGGTCTTCCTACAAAAATTAAATCGAATAACCTTCCCCTTATCGCAATAATTTCATCTTCCCGACCGGTTTCCTCTCTCCATGACATCGTAGGCCCTGTCTCCCCATCGGGTTCAACCAATATTGGAATCCCACTTGATTTACTAAACTCATCAAATAGTTTTTTTGTATCTTGCGCTCGTTCGGCCCCTTCTTTCTCAGTAACTTCCATGATCTCTTCTATCATGGAACCGTCCATGCCTTCACCGGTATATGGTACCAAGCCTCTTGGATCCGCTCTAACGTGCAAGATTTCAATATGTGATCCAAAATTTTTTGCTATTCGCCCAACCGATTCTAGCACCTGCTGACCAGTTTTAGCGCTGCTGACACAAGCTAGGATGGTCTTAATCATAGCTCCCCCTACATCATTAAGATGTTAAGCCGATCTTCCAAAAAACTCGTTCGAACAATACACTTCACAGTTTTTCTGGTTTTTCAAGATATTTTTCAGGCTAATTTCTAGGGAAACAAATTACGTTGGCTCCACTTCTTCTCATCAAAGGTATACAAAACTCTGCTGTGAAGGCGGAATGCTCGATCTTCCCAGAACTCAATCCTCTTTGGTATAACGCAATAGCCCGACCAATAAGTTGGACGAGGAATTTTAGAAATTCCAAATTTTGCTGTAAACTTTGCAACGTTTTTTTCTAATTCAAATTGGCTTTTCATTGGTCTAGACTGTTCGGAAGCCCAAGCACCAATTTGAGCACCTCTTGGGCGCGAGGAAAAATAGGCATCTGCATCTTCTTCGCTGACTTGCTCTACAGCACCTGAAATTCTTACTTGCCGTTTAAGGGACTTCCAATGAAAAAGGAGTGCGGCAGAGGGATTAATAGATAATTCCAGCCCCTTTTGGCTTTCCATGTTAGTGTAGAATATAAAACCCTTGTCAGTGGCACTTTTTAGCAACACCATCCTTGCCGAAGGACACCCATTTTCGTCGGCTGTCGCTAAGGTCATTGCTTCAGCGAGGGAGGCTTCGGTGTGCTTTGCTTCCTCAAACCACCGCGTAAATTTTTCTAATGGATTTTTTTCATTCACATTGTCCATAACTTTTATCTTTCGCGTGGATTTTAGTAATTTTTCTACTTACTATTAAATATCATTTTATATATCCTAGATCCAAGTTTAGTTAATAAATAATGTAAACCCAATCAGATTATTTGTTTAAATTCTTGCCATTTTTTTAACAAAAATATGGTTAAATTTATTAAAACTAATTATTTAGGAGTAAAGAATGGTAAAAAAATTTGTGAGTTTAGTTCTGATTAGCTCCTTGAGCTTAGGTTTGCTTGCCTGCGTCGGCAATAACCAAAAGGAACAAGGTGGAGCGGTTATTGGAGGGGTTATCGGAGGCATCTTAGGAAATAAAGTTGGCAAAGGAAAAGGTCGAGTAGTAGCTACGGCCGCTGGAGCAGCAGTTGGGGCTTTACTAGGAAGTCATATTGGTCAGAAGCTTGATAAATATGACCGTATTTATGCATCTCGAGCGCAGCAGGCAGCCCTTGAGACTAAAAGGGTAGGACAACCTTCAACTTGGTCTAACCCTGACAGTGGTAATTCTGGTATTATTATACCAACGCGGACCATTATTCAGAAACGAAGTGGACAACCTTGTAGAGAGTATCAGCATACTGTAACCATCGGAGGAAAAACTGAAAGAGCATATGGACGCGCATGCAGAGAAGCCGACGGAAGCTGGAAAATTATAAATTAATTTTTGTCTTAATGATAGAAGTTGTATTATCTTTGATCTACCCGCTTTCTCGCGAGAAAACTCTCGTATAATGTTCCAACAGATGTTTTAAATAAGGAGTAAAAAAAACAAATGAGCGAACCAGAACCCCTCATGAAGGGGAAAAAGGGTCTCGTTATGGGCGTTGCAAATGATCGCTCGATCGCTTGGGGAATAACCAAAACGATTGTAGATCATGGAGCGGAGGTCGCTTTTACTTTTCAAAATGAAGTTTTAGAAAAACGTGTTCGGCCATTAGCGGAAAATTTAGGAAGCGAGCTAGTTTTGGAATGCGATGTTTCCGAAGATAAAAGTATTCAGACCGTCATTGATAATATCAAGGGTGCTTGGGGAACCATTGATTTCATCATCCATGCCATAGCATTTTCTGATAAAGCTGAGCTGACCGGACATTATATTGACACCTCCGCACAAAATTTCGCGCAGACTATGGCGATTTCTTGTTACTCTTTTACATCCCTTTGCCGAGCAGCTCAGCCCATTATGAATGAGGGCGGTAGTATAATTACTTTGACTTATGCTGGCTCGGAAAGAGTTGTCCCCCACTATAATGTCATGGGTGTCGCTAAAGCAGCGCTTGAATGTAGTGTAAAATATCTTGCCGTGGATCTAGGAAAAAATGACATTCGTGTGAATGCCATTTCCGCCGGACCAATTCGAACGCTAGCCGCATCAGGAATTGGTGATTTTCGATATATACTTAAGTGGAACGAGTTAAATGCGCCCCTCAGACGTAATGTAACTATCGATGATGTCGGTGGAGCAGGTCTCTATCTTTTATCGGATCTTTCAAAGGGTGTTACCGGAGAAATTCATCATGTTGATTGTGGTTACAATGTGATTGGCATGAAAGCAGTGGATTCACCGGATATCCAAGTTGTAACAGGGAAATAAAATATAGTGATCCATCAAATCGAGAAGGTTTAAATGTCCGATAATTCTTTTGGCACACTTTTTCGCGTCACCACCTGGGGAGAGAGCCATGGTCCTTCTATCGGGTGCATCGTGGACGGAACTCCTCCGGGTATAGCTTT
>DEBE01000133.1:11004-13794 GCA_002348425.1 Alphaproteobacteria bacterium UBA2964
TTTGTTACTCAGAGGAAGGAGCCAGACAAAGTAAAAATCTTATCGGGTATATTTGAAGGCAAAACCACTGGAACACCCATTAGTTTATTAATAGAGAATCAAGACGCAAGAAGTAGGGATTATAAAGAAATAAAAGATAAATTTCGTCCAGGTCATGCGGATTTTACCTATTGGAAAAAATACGGCTTTCGTGATTTTCGTGGGGGCGGCAGACCGAGTGCACGTGAGACTGCTATGCGGGTTGCCGCCGGCGGAGTTGCGAGAAAAGTTTTGGGCAAATCCATTAAAATTCGAGGGGCCATGATACAGTTGGGAACAGAAAAAATCGACCGAGGGCGGTGGAGCTGGAATCAATGTGAAAAAAACCCGTTTTGGTGTCCGGATGCAAAGGCTGCTTCAAAATGGGAAGAATACCTGGACGAGGTGCGCAAATCAGGGTCCTCCGTCGGAGCAATTATTGAAATTGTAGCTTCTGGTGTTCCAGCAGGCTTAGGTGCACCTATCTACGGAAAATTAGATGCAGACCTAGCTCAAGCAATGATGGGTATCAATGCAGTAAAGGGGGTTGAGATAGGTTCTGGCTTTGAGTCCGCCTGCTTAACAGGTGAAGAAAATGCAGATCAAATTAGAATGGAAAGACGTAAGGTAAAATTTCAATCAAACAACGCGGGGGGTATTCTTGGAGGGATTTCAACGGGTCAAGATTTGATAATTCGTTTCGTTGTAAAACCGACAAGCTCGATTTTAACGCCAAGAAAAACAATAAATAAACAAAAACGTAACACAACAATCGTGACTAAAGGTCGGCATGATCCTTGTGTCGGCATTCGTGCGGTACCTGTGGGAGAAGCAATGATGGCTTGTATTCTAGCAGACCATCACCTACGTCATCGTGGGCAATGCGGTTAAGTATTAATTCTTTTAAGAACAGCGACCAGTTCAACATGGGGTGACCACAAAAATTGGTCAACCGGCACTAATTCCTCGAGGGTGTATCCGAAATTGATCAGTTTCGCTGCGTCTTGCGCGAAGCTTGAGGGGTTGCAAGAAACATATACAATAACCGGTGCATTACTCTCAGCGAGATGAATTATTTGCGTTCCTGCACCACTACGAGGGGGGTTTAAAATAACGGCATCTATATTAGAAAAATCATTGCCAATTAACGGACGGCGATAAAGATCGCGAGTATTCGCGGTAATCTTATTCTCCAATCCCTGAGCCTTCGCGGCTTGCAACAGGCTCCCAATGTGTTCTTCTTCAATATCAAATGCTGAAACCTGAAATCCACGACCAGCAAGTGGAAGAGTGAAAGCCCCACACCCAGAAAAGAGCTCAATAATTTTAGTTGTCCCGCTAACAGCATGCATAACATGTTTGCGCAAAATTTCTTCACCCAACGCTGTGGGCTGGACAAAAGCATCTGGAGGAATTTGTACTAAATATTTATCATATTTCACTTTTACAGGTCGACGTTGAATTAAGGGCTCAGCCTTATTTGAAAATTTATCTTTAATTTTCCGCCAACAAATTCGAGCAATATCGTGTTCAATTGCAAAATCAGAAATAGCCTTTCGAAAAGATAGATTAGGCTCCTCAGAGGTCAATATGGTAATATCAAGTTCTGTATCACCCAAAATTAAGGCTATTTCAGCCCTATCTCTTACCTTTAAGAATCTATTAAGTAATTCTCTGATTTTTGGGACCAGCATCCATATTTTATCCACCACTACCGGACAACTCTTTAGATCAACAATTTGGTTGCTCCCAAATTTCTTAAAGCCAACTATGGTCCCTGACGCCAATCTTCTTGCCGAAAAGCGTACACGCCGCCTTTTGCTTGAATGCCCTGAAATTAAAGGTTTAACGCATCCGCTTTCTATTTTCTGTCTTCTCAAATTTTCAATAACAATGTTGCGTTTCCACGAGTTGTATTTGGCATCCTTTAATTGCTGCACTGCGCATCCGCCACAAATAGTAAAATGATCGCAAGCTGGCGTTTTGCGATCCGAATTTTTAATTAAAACTGACTGAATTTCACCGCGGCAAGATCCATTTTCAAATTCACCAATTCGAACCCGAACTAATTCACCCGGTACAGAAAAAGGAACAAATACTTTGCTCCCATTGATTAGCGCTACGCCATCACCTTTAGATCCCAACGCCAATATATTTACATCAATTTCGGTCACAATTTTTGAGTCGCACATATTAAAAATTCAATATTACCTTTTGGTCCTTCAATAGGACTTTGTTCAACCCCTAGCACTTTCCAACCCATTTCTTTGGATAACCATTGGCTAATTGAACAACATACTTCCCTGTGTAATCGGGGATCACGAACAACACCCCCTTTTCCCACTCGTCCTTTTCCGACTTCAAACTGGGGTTTTATGAGAGCAATTAGCTCGGCATTCGGCGCGGCTAGACGGAGTGTTGCAGGTAAAATTTTTTTTAACCCTATAAAACTAGCGTCACAAACAATAATCGACGGTATGTCGGGGATCTCGGCTTCACTTATATAACGTGCATTTTGGCCTTCCATCACGACCACTCTATCGTCATTTCTAAGGCGCCAATCTAGCTGTCCTTTTCCAACATCGATTGCATAAACTTTCTTAGCGCCATTAACTAATAAAACATCAGTAAAACCCCCTGTAGAGGACCCTAGATCTATACAAATTTTGTCTTTTATAGAAACGGAAAAACACTTAAGCCCATGTTCCAGTTTGACACCACCACGTGAAACCCAAGGGTGAGATTTTTGTTTAATTGCTAGGTTAATTTCAT
>DEBE01000048.1 GCA_002348425.1 Alphaproteobacteria bacterium UBA2964
TGATTTTAATTCCTCGTGTTGATGAATACCTTTGTTGTGAGAACCAGGGATAAATTTCATACAACCACTTTCCAAATTACTTTGCGAAATAGCCAGCCAAGCTGTTAAGGTGTCTGGGGGTTCGAGACCATAGTAAGTAGAATCCTGATGCCAAGATACAAATCCTGGATCCTTGGCTTCCTTTTGAAAAAAACTAGAGCCCCAACAAAGAATATTAGGCCCAATAATATCCTCAACAGCATCAAGTAATATTGGATGTGAAATTACATCACATAAAAAGGTAAAGGGGAGATGTGCTTTAATCTTACATCGCTGCTGAATTTGCGTACCCATCTTGGCCTCGACTTCTTCAACTTTCTTTCGAATTTGTGAAGCCTCTTCAAAAGTCAATAAATCGATCGGCCCCACAAAACCGTCGCGATGATACTCCTCAATTTGATCTGGTCTTAGATATTTAGGCATATTTATACTCTTTAATAAGTGCTATCATATAATTCTATACGCTAACTGTTCATTTCCGAGACTTCAACATCGTCTTCGGCTGGACGTGGTTGATCAGATCATTTATCAGTAGATACCCCATCGTATAAATTAGTTAATTGTGAAAGACTTCTGAAATGACAGAACAAACAGAGCAGGAAATAAAACGTAATCCCATCGCATTCGGTGACTTGCGAGGATGGATAAAGGCACTACGTAAGGAAGGAGAAATCGCGGAAATTGATTCAGAGGTTAACTGGGATATTGAATTAGGAAATATCATCCGAATGGGCCAAGGAACTGGTCACGGTCCTGCTTTTCTCTTTAAAAATATTAAAGACTACAATCACTCGGATAGCTTATCAACGCAAGTCTTTACCGGCGGCCAAGGTAGCTATTCTCGGTTAGCAATGATGTTTGGAATGCCCCGAGATACGCCAGTTCGAGATCTTGTTCGTGTTTGCCGAACTATTTTTAATGAGCAAATAACACCAAGGACAGTTAAAACCGGGCCTGTTAAAGAAAATATTTTGAAAGGGGATGATATAGACCTTCTAAAATTTCCTGTTCCCAAGTGGAATCGCGGGGATGGGGGACGCTATATTCTTACTTATGCGGGGTGTGTTACAAAAGATCCTGATACCGATATCCATAATATTGGTATTTACCGGGGAATGGTCCTCGATAAAGACCGTATTGGTGTCCTTCTATGGCGAGCGCAGGGCTGGGGCACGCATTACGCTAAACATATGGAACGTGGTGATAAAATGCCCGTTGCATTCGTGATTGGTTGGGAGCCTTCCATGGGGTTTACAGGAGGCGCTCCCATTCCACGGGCAGTTTCCGAATATGATATAATGGGTTCAATACGCGGTGAACCAGTTGACCTTGTTGACTGTGAAACAGTACCTCTTCAAGTTCCAGCTAATGCGGAAATAGTCATTGAAGGTTGGATTTCAACCGATCCGTCTACATTCGAGTCGGAAGGACCATATGCTGAATTTACAGGTTATTACGCGCCCGATCGTTCTCCCAAGCATGTCGCTAAGATCACCTGTATTACCCATCGAGATCAACCTATTCTGAGGGGTTGTGTCGAAGGGGCTATTCCAGGAAGCTATGGCGAAAACCCTATCATGAGTTCCATTCAGCGTTCTGCAACTGCTTGGAATGCTCTAGAATCAGCGGGGGTACCAGGTGTCGTAGATGTCTTCGGTATGCCGATTCAGGCATGTGTTAATACGATAGTATCAATTAGACAAACCTATCGTGGCCAGGCCAAACAGGTCGCGGCCGCATTATGGGGTAACTCAGCATCCCATGTAAGGTATAAACATGTCACCGTCGTTGATTCCGATATTGATGTGCACGATTATGACGCAATCGATTGGGCAATGGCATGGCGCTTCAATGCTGGTGAAGGTGACCTTGTGGTTTATCCTGAAAACTGGGGAGCAGGACTTGACCCGAGCGTTCGGGCTCGAGATTCCAATGTCCATCTATTTGGCACTGGAAAATGGCATAGAGTTCTTTTCGATTGCACTATAAACTTAGACTACGAGCCTGATTCAGAGGGTCGTCGATATCCACCAACTATTCACCCCGACGAAAAAGACGCTGAGGCTATTCGAAATCGTTGGGCACAACTCGGAATGGACAAGTGGGGCGACCCATTAAAACCTGTGTAAAACTAATTCAGCGATTGACCTAGAACAATAGTCCAAATATGTAAAACCATACGGGTCCGTATGGAAAAAAGGAAAGCTAAAATATGACCGAGAAAGATAGTAATATTGATGCCTTTGGCGGTGTTTCCAATAGGCTACAACCAAGAGCATTTGGAGACCTGCGGGCTTGGATTGATGCCCTCAAAAGCGAGGGAGAACTGAATGAAATAGAAGCTGAGGTAGATTGGGATTGTGAACTAGGAACTGTTGCCCGAAAAGCATTTGGTACAGGTGATGGTCCCGCCTTACTTTTTAAAAATATAAGTGGCTACAATGGTGATGACGCTCGCTGCAGCCAACTTTTCACCGGCGGAATGTCAAATTTTTCTCGTATTGCGATGACATTAGGTCTTTCAAAAGATTCACCTGTCACTGACATGGTTCAAGCTACACGCTATTACCTCGGTCAAAGAGTGCCCCCCACAGAAGTTTCAACTGGCCCGGTAAAAGAGAATATCGTCACAGGTGAAGATATAAATTTATATGACTTTCCAGTCCCGAAATGGCATCGCGAGGATGGTGGAAGATATATAAATACTTTCCAAGCCACCATAACAATGGACCCAGATAGTGGTGTACATAATCTAGGTATCTATAGGGGAATGATCGGCCAAAAAGATACCTTGCCTGTATTGCTTTGGCGGGCCCAAAACTGGGGCGTTCACTTTCAAAAATGGGCTGACAGGGGAATGAAAATGCCAGTTGCCCATGTTTATGGATGGGAGCCTTGTCTTCCATTTTGTGCCTCCGCTCCGGTGCCAACTGGTGTTTCAGAGTACGATGTAATGGGTGCAATTCGTGGCAAACCGGTGGAACTTGTTAAATGCGAAACTAGCGATCTGATGGTACCGGCAAGTGCCGAATTGGTGGTGGAAGGATTTATTGACTCGGATCCAGCTACCTTTGAAATGGAGGGTCCATTTGGCGAATACACCGGCTATTTTGGCGGTGATCAAGGCCCTAAGCATGTAACTAAAGTCACGGCTATCACACATAGAGATCAACCCATATTCCGAGGCACTCTTGAAGGTACTTTACCCAAGATGCTAAATGAAAATAGCATTATGAGTTCGGTACAGCGTGCAGGTGTGGCCTGGAACGTATTAGAGCGCGCCGGCGTCCCGGGTGTGACTGACGTACATTGCGCTCCGGCAAATAACGGCACTACCTTATTCATCCAGCTGAACCAGACCTATAGAGGACAAGCTAAGCAGGCTGCAGCTGCAATTTGGGGATCCAATGCTTCTCATCTTCGTTATAAGCATATCTGGGTGGTAGATCAGGACATTGATATTCATGATTATGGCGCTATTGACTGGGCTTACGCGTACCGCGTGAACGCAGATGAGGGCGATATAGTATTCTTTCCCGGGTCTTGGGGATCATTGCTCGACCCTTCAACACGTTTAAAAGATCGTGATCCAATGCTTTACGGTACCGGAAAATGGTGTCGGGTACTTATTGATGCGACTGTCAATCTCGATTTTGAACCTGAGGAGCAATATAATGGTGAACGGTACCCTGCAATGGTCATTCCTCATAAGGAAGATATGGATAAAGTTAATGCCCGTTGGAAGGAATACGGGTTCGATGATTAAAATGTACCAACCTCAAAGATTAGACAAAAAAGAATTATAGGAATTAAGCCAAAATAGATGCATAATTGGGAGGGTTAAATTAAGAGGCCATAATGGAGAAACCACAACTTCCTGCCGCATTAAAGTTTGTTGAGCAAATAAGAGCTCTGTATATCCAAAATCTTGATACAGATATTCTTTGGGATAAAATCCGTTTTGCAATGGGCCCATTGCTGGCTGATAAAGAATTAAAGAAAAGCTCTAAAACTTGGCCCCTCACAGTTGAAGGAGTACCAAAGGTTAAGAATTTGCTATTTTACGAAGACCCGGATTTCGGGTTTGTTTTTAATGCTACAGTGCGCAAGGCAAATTCCGTTACAAGTGTACATGATCACGGCGATGTTTGGACACTCTATGGTCTTATCGAGGGCCACGAGACCATGTACCGATATTCTAGAATCGATGAAGCACCGAAGGACGTTGGGCCTGCAAAACTTAAGCAGGTAGGCTGCCATAGCCTTGGTCCGGGGGACGTAGATTCCGTCCCACCAGGAGATATCCATCAAGAACATGGTGGCGCGGAGAATAGCATGGCCTTTATCGTGAGGGCACAAAAAGCTGGGACCTTCAAACAACGAACCTATAATCTTGAGACCGGAGAGATAAAGCTAAATGACGGACCAATTTTAATACCACATGCACTTAGTGCCGTTTGAAACCTGAGTAGTTGTTAAATTAAAAAATTGGATCCTATCTTTTGTTATGAAAAAATTCCTTTAACAATTTTTGCGACCTTACCTCGTTGATACCCCCATATACATCAGGACGATGATGACAAGTAGACTGGCTAAAAAATTTTCCGCCATGCTCAACACCTCCACTTTTCGGGTCGTCAGCACCATAATATAAGCGCCTAATTCGCGACAATGAAATTGCGGCGGAGCACATTGTGCAGGGCTCTAACGTCACATACAAATCACAGTGAATTAATCTTCGGGTGCCTAAAACCTCGGAGGCTTTTCGTAAAACTAACATCTCTGCATGTGCCGTCGCATCATTTAGCTCTTCAGTTCTGTTACCAGAAGCAGCAACTATTGAACCAGTGTTACTGTCTACAATTATTGCTCCGACCGGCACCTCCTGTCGCTTGCCAGCTGCGACTGCCTCTGAGAGTGCAATTTCCATAAAATTTTGGCTACTGCGTGAAATAGAGTTTGCCATCTTAATAGGATTAAGTTTTAGATAACTATTTTCTAGTATTAATTTTCACCATAGGAGGCATTTCTTCAAGAAGGCGACCATAGCCCTCCCGTGTTTCGTTTACTGATAACCTTTTCTGAAATTCCCAAACCCGAGCCGTTACTGGAAATACAATGGGAATGCCAAGATCTTGCTCTAACATTGGGATGACTTTTAAAGCTTTCCAGCCCGTACCCAGCATATAAATGCCTTGAGCACGCCTGTGTTTTAATGCGAGTTTCTTGATAAAGGTGTAAATTTCCTCTGAGGATAAAGTTTGCACTTTGTTAAAGGGGACATCCATACCTTCCATTCCAAGGACATCAAAACCTTCTTTCTTAAAATAGTTTGCAAATGTTTTATTAATTTCTCCTTTGAAATAACTGGCTCCGATAAAGCGTTTAACTTTTAGCGCCCTCAAGGCTGCCACGTGATTGGTACCTGAAGTAAAGACCTGCGTTTTATGTTTACGTTCCCAGCCACGTATCTTTTTTGCTTCCCCTGCATTGCCTAAAACCATAAAAGGTGGAGCCCCTTCGGGATGAATAACATCACACCCCTGCTCTGCCAAGATTTTTACTTTTTCGTCGTAATCTCTCATTACCTCCTTAAATTCAGCACGATCTCCGCGAGTGATATTATTAAACAAAGGAATAACACCGATTCCTTCGGGTAATATTCTGATCATATCTTCGAGACCACCCGGTCTCATAGTTGGTTTGATAATTCCAATAATGCCTCGCCAGCTTGAGAATGCCATAGCCAATTTATTCCTGATAATTATTTCAGTTAGTATATTATTGCTTTTGTAACTTCCTACATGCAAGTGGTGAAATATAGATTATTGCTTTGAAAAACTTTTATTTATTAATTGAAAACTGCTTTCGATTTACTCAAAATAACTCTAGCGATAAAATTAAAAATTAAAATTTTAGGCTTATAGGGGAATGAAATGAAATTTTTAAAATATATATCTTTAACGGCGGCGGTAATAACGATTGGTACCGCAACAATGCAGCCTGTACAGGCCGATAAGGTGTCGAAATTCTATGAGGGCAAGACAGTACGTTTTTACATCGGAGCTTCCCCGGGAGGGGGCTACGACCTTTATATGCGAACCTTAGTTCAGCATATGGGTCCTAAGTTACCAGGAAAACCAAACGCTATCGTTGTAAATATGCCTGGTTCGGGTGGAGTTAAAGCATCTAACTATGTTTATAACGTTGCCCCTAAAGATGGAACCACAATAATAACTCCTTTCTGGACACATCCTCTTTTCCAACTTATTAGGCCGCGTGGTATCAAATTTGATATGAGTAAAATGAGATGGATTGGTAACATGGCAGCATTGAATAGTATGGTAGTTGCTATGGGTAACGTCGCGAAGACGCTTGAAGATGCAAAGAAAAAAGAAATTATCGTTGCTGCTTCTGGTAAAGGATCTGAAACATATATATTCCCAAAATTTCTTAATACTGCTATAGGTACAAAGTTTAAGATTGTTACCGGCTATCGTGGCACCGCCAAAATGACAAATGCGATGGAATCTGGAGAAGCCCAAGCGCGCGGTGGTTCTTGGCAAAGCTGGAATGTCATCAGACCGAACTGGATTGGCACTAATAAAATTAGTCCTCTCGTCCAAGCCGGCCTAAAACCTCATCCAGACCCTGCTGTAAAAGGTGTACCGATGTTGGTCGATGTTGTTTCGAAAAACTACAAGCCTATAGCGCAATTACTCTCTATACCGGTTGCAATGGCGAGGATAGTTGGCACTCCGCCGGGAATACCCGTTGCTCGCTTGAAAGCTCTTAGAAAGGTTTTTGACGAAACTATGAAAGATCCGAGTTTTTTATCTGACGCAAAAAAACGAAAAATGGATCTAGATTACTTAAGTGGATCTAGGGTAGAGGCTAATATTGCTAAACTTATGAAAACACCAAAAAATATTCTCAAAAGAACTGCTGATGTCCTTGGATATAATAAAAAGAAATCTAGGAAGTAAAAAAAAGCCTATGATTAGATAAAAAGGACGTCTAAATGGCGTCCTTTTTCTTGACGAAAGCACCGACCATTCTAATGTGATGAAATGAAAAGGCCAATTATAGGAATAACACTCGACTCAGAAACTTCCGGTGGTTATTCAAAATTTCCATGGTACGCCGTCAGAAAAAACTATTGTGATACCATTTTTCAGGCAGGAGGTCTTCCACTACCCTTAACCCATGAACTAGAAACAATCAAAAATTATCTGAAAATAATTGATGGAATTGTAATTACCGGTGGTGCCTTTGATTTAGATCCAGAATTATTTGGTACTAAGGAAAGACACCAGACTATCATTACAAAAGAACAGCGTACAGAATTTGAAATTGCAATTACCCGCGGCGCAATTAAAAAAGATATGCCAATATTAGGAATTTGTGGCGGAGAACAACTCTTAAACGTTGTATTGGGGGGAACTCTAATTCAACATATTCCGGATGAAATCGTCAGTCCCTTAACTCATGAACAAACTAATCCACGAGACGAGGCTGGTCATACTATCAATATTCAGAATAATACCATGTTACATCGTATCGTTGGAAAGCCTTCAATGTCGGTGAATAGTGCACACCATCAATCCATTAAAACTATTTCTGGTAATGTTATAGTAAACGCAATTGCACCTGATGGAGTAATAGAAGGAATTGAAGTTCCTGGGAAAAGATTCTGCCTTGGAGTTCAATGGCATCCTGAATTTTTAATTGACTCTGGTGATAAAAAATTATTCGCCGCCTTTTTAACTGCATCCTCCGACTATGCCCAAAAAAATCAATAAAGAAGAGCGTATTTCTAAACGTCTATCTCGCGTTGGTATTTGCTCCCGCCGCGAAGCAGAAAGATGGATAGCAAAAGGCCGCATCACAGTCGACGGCGTACAAATTTCGACCCCCGCGACATTGGTATCGGAAGGATCGCTGATCATTGTTGACGGCAAAAAGATTCCGGAACCAGAACCGACCCGTTTGTGGCGCTATCATAAACCGGCTGGTATTTTGTCGACAAATAAAGACCCTACAGAACGACCAACAGTTTTTGATAACCTTCCCAAAAAATTACCACGAGTTATGCTTGTGGGTCGGCTAGATTTAAACTCCGAGGGCTTGTTATTGCTCACTAATGATGGAACGCTTGCGCGCCAAATTGAGCTTCCTTCAACAGGCTGGGTAAGACAATATCGTATTCGGGTATACGGGCCTCTTGATGAAAATCGTCTAAATTCATTAGAAAGAGGGATTACCGTAAATGACATTACATACGGCCCAATTAAGGCAAAACTCGACAAACAACGTGGAGACAATTCATGGGTAACAATATCACTTCAGGAAGGCAAAAACCGAGAAATACGTAAAGTAATGGATCATCTTGGCTTAAAGGTGAATAGGCTTATCAGAATATCTTTTGGTCCTTTCAAACTTGGTGAATTAAACCGTAACAAGGTTCAGGAAATTAGCCAACGGTCAATTCTAAAGCACACAAAACTCACTCCAAAAAATGGGAATGCACATTAAAAATTCATCAAAAGAAGTTATCAAGCCACAAAATAAAGTTCACAAAATTTTATAGAGAAATAGTTGATGCGCATTATAGGTGGTAAGTATAGAGGACAGAGATTATTTGTACCCCCAGGTGTAAATATAAGACCAACTAGAGAACGAGTACGTGAAGCCATATTTAATATTTTGACCCAAGGAGGCGAAAAATTTGGCAATCGTAACTGCGTTGAGAGAGCAAAGGTTCTAGATGGATTTTCTGGCACAGGCGCTATGGGACTTGAAGCTATCTCAAGAGGCGCTGCAAGAGTGACGGCAGTAGATAACAACAAAGTCGCTTTGATGTGCTGTCGTAAAAATATTGAGTATCTTGAAGAGAAAAAAAATATCGATACAATATTGGCTGATTGCCTAAATCCCGGTCTAACCAACCAATCCCATTCGCTTATATTTTTAGATCCACCGTACGGATTAAATTTACTTCAACCTGCTATTGAAGCATTTACCAATAACGGTTGGATTGGGACTAATGCTATAATTGTGCTTGAAATGAGTAACACTGAAAAAAATCCAGAACTAAATAATTTTACAATTTTAGACCAGCGCAAATATGGGAAAACTAAAATTCTATTCCTCGAGAATCATTATTAGACACCTTACTCAAAACTATAAATTAGATTAGTTCAAAGCCCAACATCTCAATTATTTCATCACTTTTAAAAACGTCAGCAAAATGACCAAACATCGCGCTTAATGATGCATTGTGGGCCTCGTCTGAACGAGTAGCAGTTGCATCAGATACCACCAATGTCTTAAAATTCAGCATATGCGCATCGCGTGTTGTCGACTCAACGCATACATCAGTCGTAATTCCAGTGATAATTAATGTATCCTTGCCAGCAGCAGAGAGACGTTCTTCAAGGTTTGATGAACCCTGTATAAAAGCACTAAATCGATTTTTATCAATAATTACGTCTTCTGGCTGGACGTCCATTCCATGCCAAATATTTGCTAATGGATTTCCATTTGTTAGCCCTCGAAGCATACCTCCAGCATCCTTCGGATTAAGGTACTGCATAAAGGCCGACCAATTTTTCGGTGCGTCATCACCATATATCGCACGGAGCCAATAAACATGCCCACCCGTCGCCCTAATTGCTTTACAAAGTTTGTTAATTACTGGGGCCACCCCTGCACAGTAGGGGGAGTAAGAATCCATACCCTCCTGAAGCCAAATATTTTGCATATCGATAACAATAAGGGCGGTTTTATTTGGGATAATATTGTCATAGGCATGCAACTTTCCCCCTCGTCTTCGCAGAATATTTTCAATGGTGGACTGAGATAGTTGAATTTTATGACACTTTTGACTGGGCATTATCTCACCAATGCTTTTACGATGTAACCACAGAATATTACCGACGGCCGAAGAGTCGTTCAATATCAGCGAGGTTTAATTCAACATATGTCGGTCGGCCATGATTACATTGGCCAGAATGAGGAGTATCTTCCATTTGTCGAAGGATCGCATCCATTTCAGCTTGGTTTAACCTACGACCAGAACGCACACTTCCATGACAAGCCATTGTGCTGCAGACATTCTCTAAACGCTCTTTCAATGTGAAACCTTCACCAACTTCAACTAAATCATCAGCTAGGTCCTTAACCAATTCAGAAATATTAGTATTTCCCAGAAGTGCTGGTACTTCACGAACCACCACTGCTCCATGACCAAACGCCTCCAAGATCAAACCGAGTTCGGAAAATTCTCCAGACCGCTGAACTAAATTCAGACATTGTGTTTCATCTAGTTCTACAACTTCAGGTATCAAAAGAACCTGTCGTGCGACTGCACCTGTCTTTAGCGATTGTTTCATTTTTTCATAAACTAATCGTTCGTGGGCTGCATGTTGATCTACAATCACTATCCCATCATTAGTCTGCGCTACAATATAGGTTTCGTGAAGCTGCGCACGCGCCACCCCCAAAGGAAAAGAGTTGGATTTTATCTCGCCTTCGTTACAAGGTGATACATCTGATTGCATTTCCGCCGGCGGCGCAGATAATTGATCAGTGTCGAGCCTTGGAGCATAATAATCCGCAATAGGATTGGCTGAACCTTTATATGATGAATTTAGTTTAGAAAGGTGCTGAATACCCCCATTGCCGGCCCTGAATGCGCCTAATGTTTGTGTCGACACGGTTGTTGACGCACGGTGCCCCGCATCGGCTAACGCATGTTTAAGTGCCCCTATAATCAAACCTCTGACCACACCAGCGTCTCTAAAGCGGACTTCCGTTTTCATTGGATGCACATTTACATCTACAAATAACGCAGAAGTTTCCAAATAAAGAGCAACCATGGGATAACGATTACGCGCCAGTAAATCTTGATATGCTGCCCGAACAGCACCAGTTAATAATGCATCTCGAACAGGCCTTCCATTTACGAACAAAAATTGAGACCTCGCATAAGCCTGATTCAAAGTTGGAAGACCCGCATAACCGCTTAAAAGGACCCCTCCTCGCTCGGATTCAATTTGTAACGCGTTATCTGCAAAATCGCGACCCATTACCTGAGAAAGGCGTGATAATCTGGTATCGATTAGATCACCTTGATCAACTTTAAATCCCAGTCTTTTTCCTTTTTCATCTGATAAGGAAAATTTAACTAACGGATTGGCCATCGCCAATCGACGAACTATATCCAGTATATGATTTGTTTCTGTACGATCCGTTTTGAGAAATTTTAATCTAGCGGGTGTTGCAAAAAATAAATCGGTAATTTCGACCCGCGTTCCAGCCACAACCGAACTTGGAAATATCGGTTCAGTTTTGCCTCCTATAACGACAATAGACCAAGCTTCCTCAGCACCATGGGCTCGGCTATCAATTTTTAGATGAGAAACGGAAGCAATTGATGGCAACGCCTCCCCCCGAAAACCAAGTGAAGAAATTTGGAGTAAATTATCGTCTAAGAGTTTGGAGGTAGCATGGCGTTCAATGGCGACCGAAAGATCATCTCGTTCTATCCCGATACCGTCGTCAGTAACAACTATAGAACTTCTGCCGCCTCCTTTAATAGCTATTTCAATATTTTCTGCTTTAGCATCTATAGCATTTTCCACTAGCTCTTTAACCACAGAAGCTGGGCGCTCAACAACTTCACCGGCAGCGATCCGATTTATGGTCCTGTCCGG
The DNA here is from genome assembly GCA_002348425.1 of Alphaproteobacteria bacterium UBA2964. The sequence continues at coordinate 11,757 of DEBE01000048.1, forward strand.
CAAGCGACGAATCTTCATCTCATTTTTCCTGATCTGCTAAATATTGCCACGCTAACTTTTTACCTTCTTCAACAGCTGGCTGACTAAAGGGGTCCACAGAAAAAAGATGGGCAGTAATAATGGTTTCAAGCATAAAATGCATCATCAATGCACCCATTGAGGTCTCATCAAGTTTATCTAGCGTAATAATACGCGTGGGTCTTTTATTTTGTATAAGAACTTGAGTAGTACCATTTTGTTGAGCTTCCATTAAATCACCGACCGACTTACCTGACAAAAAAGCTAACTCTTCTTCATTCGCCAAAGCAGGTTCAACACACGGCCCTTCTCCGGCACATTTAAGCATTATAATCGTAAACATCTTATCTACTGGGCCATCGAGGTAGAGTTGTAGCTGGCTATGCTGATCTACCGTACCCAGAGCATTAATCGGAGTGGTACCTTTACCTTCTTTGCCCAAACTTTCGGCCCATAATTGCCTATACCAGAGACTTAAGGCTACCAACCTATCCGAATAAGGCATTATCACCGTAGACCTAATATTTTGAGCAGCCAATCCCGCAGAGATAGCCGCGCCAATTGCAGATTCAATATTCCTTGGTTCCTCTCCTTTTAGAACCGGATCAAGCACTGCAGCTGCGCCTGCGCGGATCTTTTCAACTTCAAGACCAAGGATCATAGCGGGCAGCAACCCAACCAATGAAAGGGCGGAATAACGGCCCCCAATATCTGGGTCATGATCAAGAACCAAAATATGGTTTTTGACTGCAAGACGGCGCAAAATATTTTCACCCGGTTCGCAGATAGCAACAAAATGTTCTGTCAGAGAATTTTTATCGACTACATCACTGACGGCCTTAAGACACACTAGAAATTTAGCTAATGTTTCAGCTGTTGTTCCAGATTTTGAAATTACGAGGAATAGGGTGTGTTCAAGTGGTAAGGCCTGCATCATTCCCGAAATACTCTCTGGATCAATATTATCCCAGAAATGCATCATAGGAATTTCAGGCCTCGGTGCTAAATTTGTTTTTGCTAATTTGCAAATTGCCTTAGCACCTAGAGACGAACCTCCTATACCTAGAACTACAATATGTGCAAATTTTTCTCGATATTGATTTGCCAAGAGATATAAATGCTGCAGATCATCAACGCGTTCGGGCAAGTGAAGTATCGGTAAACTTTTATCAGCATAATGGCTCCTCAGTTTTTCGAGCGCGGGCCTCGTATTCTCTAGTAAATTTTCAAAGACATCTTGGGTTAGTCCATTATTACCGATAGCATCGGAAAAACAATTATAAGTCTGGTGATCATAAGACATTGATGTCATGGACATAACCTTTGTATACACTGTAAACCACGCTTGCGAATCATGAAAAGATACCAAATTAAATAATTAGTGGATAAAATTTGAGTATTAAAAAATATCCTAAAAATCATCGACATACTACGTAGTACAATTTATCAACATTTTTTAGAATTAACTTAAGATATTAATGTGGAAACCTATGTAATTATTACAATTGGTATTGCCTTCTTTGTTGGCGGCGTAGTTAAAGGAGTCGTAGGGATGGGACTGCCTTTAACAGCTATAGCATTAATGACTATAGTTATTGAACTCGAATTAGCCATCCCCTTATTAGTAATCCCGATCATAGCAACCAATTTATTGCAAGCAATTCAGGGCGGAAATTTTCTTTCATTGATAAAGAAATTTTGGGGAATGTTGTTGGCAGCTGTAATAGGAATTTTCATCGGCGCCTATGCGTTATACCGGCTAGATCCAACATATTTACTTATAGGTCTCGGTATAATTGTCTGCATTTATTCTCTTAACAACCTTTTTACTATTCGATTAAGTATCAGTGAAAAATCTATACCATTCGTCGCCCCATTTGTCGGACTGTTGTCTGGTTTTTTGGCTGGAACCACGGGTGCCGTGGGCATACCTGTGGCAATTTATTATCAAATGTTGAAAATGAAAAAGGATATTTTTGTTCAAGCAGTTGGTATTCAATTTTTATTTACGGGAATGATCTTAACATTCGCACTGTTTCGGGAAGGCGGTCTGCAAGAAAATATTTTAATTGCATCATTTTTAGCCCTTATTCCAACGGCAATAGGTATGTGGTTTGGGTGGATAATTCGAAACAAGGTCTCAGAAGATAAGTTTCGTATCTGGTTGTATATTATATTACTATTCATTGGTCTAAACTTGATCCGGAAAGGTATTTTTTAAATTTGCTGCTATGATGAAATAATAGTCTAAAAATCAAAATTATTTACTGATCGATGAATACAACAATTCCCAAAGCTAATGTTTATGAGAAGACAGGGTTGCCCGAAATGGGCCTCCGAAATTATTGGTACCCTGTTTTTGCTACGTGGCGTTTGAAGATACGCCGACCAAAAGCAATCAGAATACTCGGAGAAGAAATAGTTCTTTTCCGTAACAAAAATCAGGTTTTTGCATTAAATAACCAATGTGCTCACCGTGGAGCTAGATTATCAGAGGGCAGTTGTATTTATCCACACACGGATACCTTGACATGTCCATATCACGGTTGGACTTATTCTGGTGAAACAGGAAAATGCGTGGCAAAGTTGATGGAAGGGCCCAAAACCAAAATATCAGTGGAGGCAAGGGTAAAAACTTATCCAGTTCGTGAGCATTTGGGAATCATTTGGTTGTTTATTGGTGATATGCCCGCTGTCCCACTCGAGGAAGACCTACCCGAATGTTTATCCAACACCCAGGAGTGGCACACAATTGCTACATGGAGAACATACAACTGTAATTGGCGGCCTTTAAATGACAACCTTTGTTATGATTTACATGCTCCTTTTGTACATCGCAACTCACCTGAACTAATATTTCAACCCATCTTTCCATTTGCCAGCAAAGTGACCACGACTAAACTTGAAGACGGAAAGGGTCTTGGTTACACAGCACGTGGAGGAATCTCCGAAGAGAATTATCCTAATTTAGGAAAATTTCCTCCTCCTTCAGAAGCATTTTGGCGCAAACTAAACCCGATTGGACGAGGCAAAGAACTAAATCCGCAGACATCACAGGCAACAAAACTATATGGTATAAAATACCGACATATGTCACGACTTCCGACGGTAACACTAGTCGGTCGACCGTCCGGCGATTATTTTATGTGCAGGTGGGTGACCCCTATTGATTCAAAAAGAACATTATTTTATTCCGTGAACGCCTACCGGCGGAAATCAAAAATTACTACTATTCTTGATAAGCTCAGTTGGATGCTTTGGCACTCGTGGGTGCATGATTGGATTTTTTCAGATCAGGACAAAAAAATTGTAGAAGAAGTTCGTTCTGATAGAGAACAATTATCTCTGAGTGATGCAGGCGTAATCTCTTGGCGAAAGTTTATGGTCGAAAATGCAAGAAATCCAAACGACGGAAATAAACCAAAATTATAGATTTTTTAGCCAAAAAATTTTAAGTACGTTAGTCATTTTTAAAAATTTATTTTTTTCCTTCGGCTAACCAATTTAATACCCTTTGGCTGCCCAACCACCACAAAAGTTAAGTCCTCTTCACTCAGGAATTTCTTTGCTACACGTTTAATATCTTCTTTAGAGACAGTGTTAATTAATTGCTCGCGCCTCTCCAAATAATGTCTACCGAGATTGTTAACCTGCATGGCAAGTAGAAGACTTGAGATTCCCCGCGTTGACGTAAGACGCAATGGAAAGGAGCCATTTAAATATGTTTTTGCTGCGATGATTTCAGAATCCGTTGCACCGTTCTGAGCGATTTTTTTCCACTCCTCTCTAATGATTTTAATGGACTGATTTACGCGCTTATTAGCTGATGCCACTCTTCCCATGTAAAGTGCAGAGTGATCAAAAGGATTTAAATAGCTATAGACGGAATATGCCAATCCTCTCTTTTCTCTTACTTCTGACATCAATCTTGATGAAAATCCTCCACCACCCAGTATGTGGTTCATCACCAGAGCAATATACCAGTCCGGATGGTCTCTCTTAAGTGCCGCATGTCCGAACACAACAATGCTTTGTGGTATTTTATAATCTACAACGATTAGTTGGCCTATAGTATTTGGAATAACATCAACGACCTTTTGTGGTTTACCCTTTAACGGTAGATTACCGAAAACCCAATCTAGGTATACACTCAATTCCTTTGGTGAAATATCGCCAGCTGCTGCAACCAACAAAGAATTTCGGGTTATATGGCGACCCATATAATTCTGGAGATCTTGTTTATTTATA
>DEBE01000229.1 GCA_002348425.1 Alphaproteobacteria bacterium UBA2964
GTAAATGTAAAAGGGTATTTGGTAGCTGTGGCGACCGCACGCCAAGAACTCGCAAAAAATTGCGGTTCCATTATTTTCACACTTTCTACCTCTTCTTTCTACGTTGGGAGTGGCCCAATTTATACTGCCTCAAAACATGCAGCTCTGGGACTCATGAAATCATTATCATACGAGTTGGCCCCAGAAATTCGAGTTAATGGAGTGGCTCCAAGCGGAACGCCTACGTCTTTTTCAGATGCTTATAACATGGCGGGTTTGGTTGAAGGAAAAGCCAAAATTTCTGGCCTACCGAACACTAATATTCTCCATCGTCAAACTGAACCAGCCGACCACGCAGGGGCATACGTATTACTCGCGTCTGATCAATCAGCGGTAATGACTGGTTCCGTCATTAACAGTGATGCTGGAAGAGGAGTAACTCCTCATTCAACAAGCTAAAATATTGTTACCCCCAAGGATTTATTGCACCCTTGAGGGCTTCGTATCCTTCAAGGAACCCTGGACGATCACCTGCGTAAACTTTATCAAAGGTATCTAGGGCATTATCAAGAAAACTCTTGAGTTTCTGATTTTCCTTATTTGCGTCAAGGTACGCGTCACGGATCAGGACAAAATGAATTCTTGGATCGTACGGCTGCTTGGTTCCACCTACCCACTCATCTCCATCTAGCAAGCGCAGCAACATAGCATCTGCCGAGCCGAGTGTTTGTTCGTGTATTGCCGGACCGGACATTCGATGCATCACCGAGGTCATGTCTCTGCCATTACCTGTGGTATACCCCATGTCTGTCCACACCGTTCTCATATCAATATCTTTTCCAAGGTGTTTGGCTACAATTCCTCCAAAGGCCCGAAGTGGGTCGGAAATATCGGCCATTAAGTCCGTCAGGCGATCTCCATCAAGATCTGTTGCGAGAACAATGCAATCCCGTTTTTCGATCATGTCCCAAACGAGCAAACCATAATTTGTATCTGATATATGTTGTTCTATACGACCACCCCAATTTTCCATTCCATCTTTAAAATCGGTTGGAAGAAGGGCAATAATCTTGTCAACTTCGACCTTAAACTCATCGTAAGGATCCACGGCATATTTACGTCCCACTTCAAACTTAGTGCCTTGTAGTAGCCAACTGTGCAATCCTGCATTGATCCCGTCCTCTTGGGCCTGCGTAGGTTTTGTGGCTACCCTGCCGAGATGACCGGTTTCGTGAACCATCTTTAGGAATAAACGGTTGGCATACGCCAGCTGAATTCCAGGGGTATTCATTTCCGAATGAATATGACCAGTTTGTGGATCGACGCCAAAAACTTTTTTGTCCTGGGAATAGGGTAAACACGGCATACATCGTACAGCCGTTATTGGGCCATACGGCCGGACATTGCAGTAAACGCCGGCTTGCGTCCTCAGGGGCGCATTCCCAGATTTTCCCATGACTACGACTTTACCCCCCTGGCCGTCATTGACGTATGCGTCTCCTGCTGTTGACCATTTAATTGAAATGCAGGGCATATTTCCAAACCAGCTGAGAGGGTCCAAGTTATGATCATGTCGGTATTGCGACCACATGGGTACGGCATAAAAGGGAAGACCCAATATATCTATCGCTGCCATAGTTCCCAAGAGGGCGAATGCATCTGTCATTGAGTGAGCGACTGGTTCCACGCTGCCATCATGATTTCCCCCTTGCCAGACTACCGCATCAGGGTAACCATTTGGTCGGACGTCTGTGGGCTCGTATAAGTCATTGAGGAGGCTAAACAAATCTCCTCCTTCAGCTTCGGTTCGAGCAATTTTCATCAGGTCGAGCATGGGGGCCTCTTTTAGTTATAAAAGTCTGTTGAGGGGCATTTTTAATACCCCATTAAAATTGGCTTAAACATGCTGATTTGGAGCCTTCCTGTAAAGGGGCAGTTGTCGTTAAATTTTAAATCGGTCTGCACGAAATGGGGACGGGTCAATACTAGGCGTCACACCATGCATTAAATCCGCTAAAATCATAGCACTGCCAGCAGATGTGGATAGACCATTATGTTGGTGGCCAAAATTAAACCATAGTTCATCGTGCCTGCTCCCTTTGTCAATTATCGGGAGACTGTCAACGAGTGTAGGGCGTCGTCCCATCCAGGCACTATCCTCCAATTCCGCGCCTAAAGGTAGAGCTTCCCGAGCTGAGTGAATAGAGTTTCTGATTTGTTTCTCATCCGCCTTCGCGTCCCTACCATTAATCTCCACTCCGGAAGTTATCCGCACCCCCTTTTGTTGGGGAGCCATGACATAGCCCCTATCAACGTCGTGTACGACACGTTGTAGGCTTGCTCCTAATCCTGGGTTAAGGTGTATGTGGTAGCCTCTTTCCCAACCCATTGGTATTTTGTAACCCAGTTTCCCGGCGATTTCAGCAGACCAAGGTCCGGCTGCAATTACAACTTGATTTGCTTCCTGGATTTGGTTGTTCTTCATTTCAACCTTCCAACCGTCTGAATAGGACAAAGTTGTTGCTGCGGCTTGCAATACCTTGCCTCCAAGTTTTTCGAATATCGAAAGGTAAGCATCACACAGCCCTGATGGGCTCGAGACACTGCATGCATTATGCAGTAAGACACCATGTTTAAAAATTTGATTGAGTGAGGGTTCAAGGTTTCTCAGTTGTTCAGAATTTAAAATGGTGTGACCTACGCCTGTTTTTTTTAAAACTCTAAGCTCCATGTCATAGGATTTGAAGCTTGAGTCGCTGCGAAATACCTTTAGCCACCCGGTTTTTCTTAATAAACTGTCGGCATTTGCTTCCCGAATGAGATCCAGATGAAGACTGAGTGAGAAAGACTGTAGACTTCGTAGAGCCCGACTACTGTGGTCAAGGTGTAAATCAGTACAATAGCTGAGGAACTTGCTAACCCAGGGAAGTGATTTTAAAATAAAACCAATATTATAGTTGAGTGCATTGCTCTTTTTGAGAATGAGCTTTGGAAGTTTTTTACGAAGCCCAGGATTGTTAGAAATTACAACCGAACCATCGGATAGTACGCCAGAGTTGCCGTAAGATGTTTCTCTACCCGGTTTTTTCGGGTCGATAATTGTTACACTATTTCTACGTCTCTGCAGTTCAAGGGCGGTGGTAATACCGACAATGCCTCCCCCAATGACAATAATACGTTTTGGCAAATTCTAATAAACCTTATATGGCAGGGCCAATGGACGGAGGCGTCTTGATGGGCCCTTGCAGTTCCTCTTGTGGCAGCGCCATTATGGCAGCCTCATCAAATACATCGCCCATATTTGAACTAACCCCATTTTTTGCTATTGCTTCCAGCCATTTACGATGAATCCGCGGATCCTGGTCTACATATTCCACCTGACGTCCGCCCTCCTGAATGGAGGTGGCTCCCTTGCCCTCAGCACTCTTTCGTCTTAAGGCAATAAATGGATATCGACGGCTTCCCATACTGCATGCAAGATAGCGTGCTGGTTGATCGCAGGTATTAAAATGCTGGTGAAACATCCAAAAGGGTGGGGTGTACATGAAACCATGTTGCCAGGGAAATTCCTTGAATACTTCGTCACCCTCATACCACAGAAGTGTGTAACCTGTCCCGCTTACCGCGTGAACATGAGTTCCAGCTGCGTGTCTATGTGCCTTTTTGTAACGACCCATTGGTATTTCGGAGGAGTGGGCGTGCATTGTGCTATCAGCTAGGATGAAAGAAACATTTAGGGACCCTTTTCCACGAGAGTCCATGGCGTAGAGTTTAAAATTTGTGAGATCATTAACGAAATTGGTTTCCCAAAGATTAGCTTCGGCGACGTTGTCTCCTCGGTTGACCACTACGTGATCTCCTTCGCCGTCAAAGTGCCGAGTGTCTCCCAGTCGCTCCGGGAATTCGAAATCATTACCAAATACAAATTTCTCATTGTGAAAAAGGTTTAAGACCAACGGAGCATCATTAGTGCATGAGAGCCGTGCATTCTCTTGACCAGATCCATTAAAAATCTGATAGCTACAGTTTAGCGGTATGGTAAAGAGAGCCTTTGGGCCCCACTCGAAAGTTCGAGTTTCGCCATCAGGGTTGGTAACGGTAGTCGATCCATAGCCAGCGAGCACATAGAAAAATGCTTCATAAAGGTGTTTGATGGGTGCCGACTTTTTGCTGGGAGCAATTTCAATTACGTAATTGGCCATGAAATCACCGCGACCATGCGTGTGTGCGAAACAACCCCTAGCATCCCACCTGTCCCAAATATCTGTCTCAAGTTCGAGTAGGTTATGTCCAAAGTCAAGATGCACAGGTATACCCTCACCATCTGACCAATTCTCGTAAGGGTCAACAAGGAACTTTTTACTCATATCAATTTCGGTATTTGAATTATTTATCGTATTTTTTTCATCAGGCATGCGTATCCCCTACAGGAAATAATTAAAGAGTTAATGTGATCGCGGAGGTTGGAAGATAACCCTAGATCAAGCCTGCCCATTCTAGCAGTAGTCCCGGTGGGAAGGGAAGATGTAGAAGGTGGCCAAATATATACCAAGTAGCAAAGCCAGTTCCGCTTGGTAATAAAATAGTCATTACCAAGGTTTCCTTATGGCGAAGCATGTAAGCGAAAACCATTACCGGTATTGCTACATAAAAACCGATTAACCATAGCAGAACAGCAAAGCCATACATCCAGCCAAATACCTCAAGTGCACGACGTTTGCCAACTTTTGATGCTTCTTCATCCGTGAAGTCAATATCTACGCCAGTTTGATCTGTTTCCGTTTTGGATGGTGGTAAAATTTCCCGGAAAAGCTGATAGGTAAGCAGAATCAATGCTATAATACCAATAGTCCATGGGTACAACTTTGCCTCTAAAGGCATATCAGAAGACGAAATAACGACATAGGCGAACAGACCGATAAAAGCTAATGTAAGCGCTGACCTAGGTTGAAATCGTAAGCCCATATTAAGATTCCGTTTCCTGTGCCCTAAGTTTCGAATTTCGATCCTGAAACACTGGGTACATGACACATATTAATAGAATAATAAAAATAATTATTACCCCAGGCCTTAACAAAAAATCGGCTCCGAAGAGTTGCACAGACGTCCACATATGCCGTTCTGCGATTGGGCCTAAAACCAAACCGAGTAAAAGGGGTGGTCTCGGCCAACCGGCAGCCCTCATAAAGTAGCCAATCGTTCCGAAAGCCAACATGATCAGCACATCTTCAAAACGACTGGACGCTGCGAAACTACCAATTACAGCCATCGCTAATATTATTGGTATCATTAGGGATGGCCGTAATTTGGTGGCCATTGCCAGCTGCCTTGTAAATGCAAGACATAAAATAGAAGTAATTATTGTCCCGATAATTAGCAGCCAGATCATTGAAAAAGTGAGGTGTAAATCTTTGGTAAGCATATCTCGGCCGGGGGTAACCCCAACAATTATCAAACCTCCAAAAATCAACGCTAGGGTACTAGAGCCTGGAATACCAAAGGCCAATGTTGGAATTAAGGACCCTCCCTCTTTGGCATTTGTTGCAGCGTCAACAGCTATGACACCTCTTACATCACCTTTACCAAAGGTCTCTCGGGCGCCAGGACAGGTTTGTTTAGCGCTGCCATATGCAAACCAATCAGCGACGGCTGAACCAAGGCCGGGGATAATACCCACCCAAACACCTATGAGACTGCTCCGAATGACCAGCCAATAGTGAACAAAGGCGTCTTTGACACCCTGCTTGCGACCTTTGCCTAGGTCCCCTAGAGGCATATCTGAGATACCTGTTCCCTTCACTGCCATGTATATCAGCTCTGGAATAGCGAAAAGCCCAATCGTAACGGGAACTAATTTAAATCCATCAATAAGAAATATCTGATCGAATGTAAAACGGTGGAGACCGGTAATCACATGGACGCCTGCCATAGAAATAACGAGGCCAATGCCACCGGCAATGATGCCTTTTACCGGGGCTTTGCCACTAAGAGCTCCTACCATTGCAATTCCAACCATTACCAGCATAAAGAATTCTGGAGGACCTAATAAAAGTACGAGTGGTCTGAGAACTGGAATTGCTATCAGTAATACCATGGCGCCTATAATGCCGCCAATAGCCGAAGAGGTGAAAGCCGCTGCAAGTGCACGAGCTGCCTCACCATTTTTCGCCATTGGGTATCCGTCCATAATTGTTGCTTGCGAACCTCCACCCCCCGGAACGGAGAATAAAATTGATGTAATAGAATTCGCGGTGTTACTTACAGCCCAGACGCTCATGATTAGACAGATGGCTTCGAACTGATTTAGGACAAAAGCTACGGGAAGGAGCAGTGCTATGGCAGTTTTGCTGCCAATGCCCGGCATTGCGACTAAAGTAGAACTGATGATAATGCCGACCATCATCAGAAGAAACGCTTTCCACTGAATTATACCAACCAAGCCGGCTATTGCAGCATCAATCAT
>DEBE01000113.1 GCA_002348425.1 Alphaproteobacteria bacterium UBA2964
GACATCGACTCCAAGGCGAAAGCGAGCCTCTTCAATCATTTTCTATATCGCTCCCTGCAACTAATAAATCATGTAGATAGATATGTTTGTAACCGAACCACATTGATCGGTCACCCCCTTAAAATAATATGTATATGCTCTTTTTTCTCCGGTTAATTATTCCGAATGGACGTGAGATAAATACCCACCGAAATCAGAAATATACCGAAAAAATGGTAATCCCTGAGAGTCTCACCCAAAAGGGCAATTGCCAAAACGATGGTAAAGGCTGGAATTAGATGAAGAAATTGACCCGCTCGAATTGGGCCAAGGTTTTTTATGCCATACACCCAACCGATCATTGAGATAGCGCCAGAAAAAAGGCCAAGGTAAGTAATTGTCCCTATGGTTAACCAATTGAATTGTATCGGCATAAAATAAAAGCTCTCAATCAAATAAGGAAAAAGTAAAATCGGAATGCCAAATCCGAGCATAAGCGTGACAACAACCATTGGATCAAGTTGCTGTGGAATCTTTCGCAGCAGTACCGCATAGAGCGCCCAAGATATGTAAGCGCAAAAAACAATAATATCCCCAAGATTAAAATTAAGTCCGATCAACTTCTCCAGCGAGCCCGCAGCAATCAGAACAAGAACACCGCCAAGAGATAACGCAGCTCCAAATGCCTGCCGAACTGTGAATTGATCGCGAAATAAAATCGAAGCAAGAATTATGATAATTACTGGTTCAACGGAATTGATAACCGCAGCATTGATAGCGATCGTAAATTGTAGTGATAAAAACAGAAGGGCATTACCACCGAACCAAAGTAAAATCGACAAAAGTCCAATAAGCCTCCAATTATCACAAATTATTGAGAATTGTGACCGTATGCGTTTGTAAGTAAAGGGGAGCAGAAAAAGAAAAGCAAATACCAGGCGCCAAAAAGAGAGCGCCATGGGGGGCGCGTCATCCCGAATATAACGAACCAAAACGGTGGTAGTGGCCCAGCAAAACATTGTAAAGGTAACCGCGAGATAGGGGTTTAATATTACGTGCTTCCAGAGCCGTTCTACCAACACAATTTCTTTCTAAAAATTTATTCAGCGTCTCTTTAGGTCACAATTAACAAATACAAAGTCAAATACGCCAACTTGAATTGTAACGCTCTTGTTAAGCTAACGGCACAACAATTTACCGCCACCTCTTCTATTTTGCAGATATTTAAGCCGCAGTACGCTTACGTTGCAGATATGAAGCGGTTAGATGCTCTGCGCAATAGGGCCGACCCGGCTGGGCGGTTTTCCCACAAATATATAAGCCGAGGCGTCCCGGCTCATCGATTTGCCATCTACACATCCACGATTTCACTTCAGGACCAAGTGCCATCGGGGGTACCTCGGGGATTACTGGTTCTGCAACTGGTGGCGGCTCAGGAACAGGGGCGCCACGTTGTAAATTTAGTCGGTGCGCCTTTCCAATCACCGCGTTTCTGGTTACCCCCCCAAGTTTTGCGGCAATTTGGCGTGCCGACAATCCTTCTGCCCAAAGGCGGGTTAAAACTTCAACGCGTTCTGGTGTCCATTGCATTTCGTGCCGTCCTTTTTCTATATATCGCGCCTTCGCGACAGCTATAATACTATATATAGACATCTCGCCATTGCAAACTGATTTTTAATAAAAAAGGAGATTTTTATCTTTTTACGCCTGATTTTTTACCAATAGCGTTTAAAGGCTCTATACAGCTCGGATGATCATTGCGGATATTGTTTACAGAAGTATCAACCCTATAAAAAGCCATAGGTTCCGATGGATAAGGTTTTAGATATTCTTTGAGGTTAGAAACATCGTTTGCTGGGTCCAACCAAGAAGAATAAAGCTCGATAGGAATAATTACAGGCATTCTATGATGAATAGGCCGTAACTTTTTATTTGCTTTTGTTGTAATGATTGTAGCTGTCTCTATGATATCACCTGCCACAAAATCACCTACGTCATGTTTAGCCTGCCAAGACTCCCATAAACCAGCGAAAGCGAAGACCCCGCCTCCATTTAATCCAATACGGAATGGCTGTTTCCTACCCTCTTCTAATCGCCATTCATAAAACCCATCGGCAGGAATCAGACAGCGCCTTTTGCCAAAGGCCTCCTTAAAACTTGGCTTATCTAGAAGCGTCTCAGCTCGAGCATTAATCATACGTGATGCAGCACGACTGTCCTTTGCCCAAGAAGGTATAAGGCCCCACCTAGCCGCCAACAAAACTCGTTTTTCGTTTCCAAGATAGCGTATTGTTACTATTGATTGGGTTGGAGCTATGTTAAATCTTGGTTGAAGGTTTGGGATATTCTCAAAGTTAAAAATTGCCCGCATAGCCTCCGGTGGTGTTGTCAGCGTATATCTTCCGCACATATTTATATGTAATCCCAATTATAAGAATAGATGAAGTATCTCCAACGCGGGTTGTCGCTTACCTTATAGCCGATTATTCTTAAAGCAATAAAACAAAAACAGGAGAGAACCATGCCAAAAAGAGATCTGAGGGATAAAGTAGTTATGGTCACTGGAGCAGGAAGCGGTTTGGGGCGCGCAATGGCGATAGCCTTAGCAAATTGTGGTGCAAAAGTTGCAGGCGTCGATGTCAATATTAAAGGAATGCAAGAGACCGCAAATTTGCTCAGTGGTGAATTTACACCGGTGAAAGCTGATATTACTTCTGTTGCAGATAGTGAAAATGCAATAGCGACCACTATCAAAGACCAAGGCGACTTGCATGTCCTGATAAACTGCGCAGGTCTTGGCATGCCAACGCTTCGAGTCGACTACTGGAATAATCGTCTCTACTTTTGGGAAGCTGACCCAGACAAATGGCAACGTTTAATGGACGTGAATGTGCGTGGTGCTTTCCTTATGGCACGCGCCGCTACGCCCCACTTTCTCGAACAGAAATGGGGTCGGTTAGTAAACGTAACCACGAGTATGAATACTATGATCAGGGGCGGTAATATGCCATACGGACAGTCAAAAGCCTCACTTGAGGCGGCTAGTAACGCATGGGCAGACGATTTAACTGATACAGGGGTAACATGTAACGTTTTAGTTCCCGGCGGGGCAGCCGATACCCCAATGGTTCCCCAAGAGTCACCCTATGAACGCCAAAATTTGGTACAACCGGAGGTAATGGGGCCACCGGCGTGCTGGCTTGCCTCCAATGACTCCGATGGGACTAATTCCATGCGATTCTTAGCCCGTAACTGGGACCCTGCCGCAACAGATATGGATAATATAAAGAATGCTGGGTCCCCTGCCGCATGGCCAGATCTGGCAGATGCTGCAGCTGTTGGGCAGCCTGCAACAGTACACGGCAAGGACATTCCAAGATAAAATACTTGGATAAATTTCTTATGGAACAACAAAACATAAATTTAGTTGGAAAAACTGCAATCGTTGCCGGTGGCGGTGGTGGTATGGGACGTTCTATAGCTTTGGCACTAATCAACAAAGGTGCCAAAGTTGCCATATTTGACATTCGCCAAAACAATGTTGATGCCGTAGTGAGAGAATCTGTATCAATTGGAGGAAGTGAAAGCTGCATACCGCTGGTTAAAGATATAACCAAAGAAGCAGACTGCATTTCTGCCGTAAAAGAAACTATTGATGCATTTAATTCAGCAGATATTCTTTTTAATGCTGCCGGCCTTGGAATGTCTACGCTGAAACATGACTATTGGAATGATAACCTGAAATTTTGGAATGCAAATATCAACCAATTCATTGCCTTGATGCATGTAAATTGGAATGGGCCATTTTTATTAGCCAAATCTATTGTTCCTCATATGATAGACAAGGGATGGGGACGAATTATTAACGTTACAACTAGTCTAGATACTATGACCACGCGGGGCTATACACCCTATGGGCCATCCAAGGCAGCGCTGGAAGCAGCCACCTCCATTTGGGCAAAAGATTTAGAAAAAACCGGCGTGACGGCCAATGTTTTGGTCCCTGGCGGGCCGGTTAACACTGATTTTATACCCGAGAATGCACCCTTTGACCGTACCCAACTTACCCAGCCTGAAGTGATGCAAGCTCCCGCATGTTGGCTGGCTTCTGACCTTTCAGATGGTATAACAGATATGCGATTTGTGGCTAGATCCTGGGATCCCTCAATTTCTATAGAAGAAGCATTTGAAAATTCTGGAGGACCATGCGCATGGCCAAACATTGGTAAAAAAGCCTTTAAACCAAAATGATCATTGATAACCGAGAAAAATTGCTTAAAGAAATTATCGCCCTTGCTAGCTGTGCCGGTAAAGAGATCTTAAATATCCGAGACAACGGCTTAAATATACGCCAAAAAATAGATAAATCTCCTGTAACAGCAGCAGATGAGGCCGCTGAAAAATTAATCCTCACCGGTTTAGGTGCATTAACACCAACCATTCCAATAATTGCAGAAGAGGAAGCCTCAAAAGGTAGAGTTTCCAATATAAGTTGCAAAACATTCTGGCTGGTTGACCCCTTGGACGGGACAAAAGAGTTAATCAATAATAGAAAAGAATATACGGTTAATATTGGGCTTATAGAAGAGTTTAGGCCGACAATGGGCGTTGTTGTGGCCCCAGCTTTGGGAAAGTGTTTTTCAGCGGATGTAGGGATTAATGCGACCTTAAAAACTGTTGGCACCGAGCCAGAAAAAATAACGGTTCGTAGGTTCTCAAAAAATGATAAAATAATCACGGTAAGCCGCTCGCATGGTGATCAAGCGAAAATAAAGAATCTTCTTAAAAATATATCTTATTCAAGGGTCATAACAGCCGGCAGCTCGCTTAAATTCTGCTTAATTGCTAATGGTGAAGCCGATATATATCCACGCTATGGGCCAACAAGAGAATGGGATACCGCCGCTGGACATGCCATCCTAGCGGCCGCTGGTGGAAGTGTTCGAACTTTAGATAACCAAGAATTGTCATACGGTAAAAATAAATTTGAAAATCCGGAATTTATTGCCTACGGAACTAAAAACAAAACTATAGATTAACCCAATATATTCGAATGAAACACCCAGACCTTGAGCGGAACATTGATGCAGCCGCAAGATTAATTTGTTCCGGAAAACTTGTGGCATTTCCTACGGAAACAGTATATGGCCTAGGCGGAGATGCTACAAACCCGAGCGCGATTGCCTCTATTTACGAAGTTAAAGGGCGGCCTTCATTTAATCCGTTAATTATTCATGTACCCTCAATAGACATTGCCGAAAAACTTGTAAAATTTAGTGAACAATCCAAGGCCCTTGCCGAACATTTCTGGCCTGGAGCACTGACAATGGTACTCCCACGAAGACAAAATTGTCCGGTATCTCTCCTTGCAGGATCCGGACTAGAAACGTTGGCAATACGGATACCAGAAAATGAAATTGCTCTAAACCTTCTCAGGAAAGCTCAAGTGCCGATTGCTGCTCCAAGTGCCAATAAGTCAGGTTCTGTCAGTCCGACCACAGCCAATCACGTTAGAAACTCCTTAAGAGATGATATCGATCTGATTGTTGATGGCGGCGCTTGTAAGATCGGAATTGAATCTACAATTATTGATATGTCAGCAGAAAATCCATGTCTTTTAAGAGCTGGAGGTATACCTCTAGAAGACCTTGAAAGGGAAGTTGGTAATATTCAAGTATTAGGTAAACGTCAACAGGTTCTCAAAGCTCCTGGAATGCTTTCCCGTCATTATGCTACGCAGATACCGTTGAGAATTAATGCCAAGGAGATTCACGACGGTGAAGCATTGCTAGCCTTTGGGGGGCGGACTTTGGGGAAGGCCGTCGCGGTTTGTAATTTGAGTAGGGCCGGTGATTTAAATGAAGCAGCTGCCAATTTATTTGACATGATGAGACAACTTGATAAACCAGAATATACGGGAATCGCTGTAATGGAGATACCGGAGGTGGGCTTAGGACGAGCTATTAATGATCGACTAAGGCGTGCGAGTTATTAGAGCACCTTGCCCACTACCAACCAATCAGTTAAAGCTAACAATTAGTTGTAATCAAAGGAAGAGCCTTGGACGCAATAACAAACCCATCTTTAACCGCCTTACAACAAGAATTAAAAGATATTGTTGGAGACAGCGGTCTTATTCAGAATCCAGAAGATATAGCCCCCTATGTTACTGATCAGCGCAAAGCCTATAAGGGCTCCACTCCCTTAGTTATTCGACCCGCAACAACTGAGGAAGTTTCTCGGGTGGTAACGCTTTGTGCTGAAAACGGATTCCCCATTGTTCCCCAAGGGGGTAATACCGGGCTATGTGGTGGAGCAACACCAAGCGAAGACGGTGACCAGCTACTGATGAGTTTAACTCGGATGAATAAGGTAAGGTCCATAGATCCATTGAATTATACATTAACAGCAGAAGCCGGTGTTATTTTAGCTGATATCCAAGGAGTAGCTGATGAACATGATAGACTTTTTCCTCTGAGCTTAGGTGCCGAAGGAACAGCGAGGATTGGTGGAAACCTCGCTACTAACGCCGGGGGTACAGGCGTCTTACGTTATGGAAATGCACGGGATTTGGTAATAGGCATTGAGGTTGTCTTGCCTGATGGTAAAATTTGGGATGGTTTATCTGCCTTGCGCAAAGACAACACCGGTTACGACCTAAAACAATTATTTATTGGATCCGAAGGAACTCTTGGTATTATCACAGCCGCCGTCCTTAAGTTATTCCCAAAACCACGTGATGTTCAGACCGGTTTTGCAGCGGTACGAGATGTTTCAGCAGCTATCGAGATTTTAGCACGGGCTCGAGCAGTGAGTGACGATCGCGTTACTGCATTTGAGTGGATGGCGCGTAAAGGTCTAGATTTTGTCTTCAAGAATATACCAAACACGCGTGATCCACTTTCACAAACTTTTTCTGAATACCTTCTAATAGAATTAACTTCTGGGCATGAAGATAAAGGGCTTCGGGAAACGCTCGAAGAAATTCTTGGCGAAGCACTGGAACGCGGAGAGATACTGGATGCAACGATTGCCGATAGTAGACAACAAGCTAAAGATTTCTGGAGGTTACGAGAAACCATACCCGAAGCTCAGGCCATAGAGGGCACAGGTATCAAACATGATATTTCGGTACCCGTTTCGAAAATGCCAGAATTTCTAAAACGTGCTAATTCTGAAGTCGCGAAGGCTGTTAATGGCATACAGATTTGCGCCTTTGGGCACATCGGTGACGGCAATGCCCATTACAACCTCAACCAACCTAATGATATTGATGGTGAATGCTTCCTAAAATACAAAGATCAGCTGAATCGAATTGTTCATGATATAGCAACCGATCTACGAGGCAGCATCAGCGCAGAACACGGAATAGGGAAATTAAAAAGAGAAGAGCTTGCTTACTATAAATCACCTATTGCACTTAACGTTATGCGTGAAATTAAAACAGCAATAGATCCAAAAAATATTATGAATCCTGGAAAAGTT
>DEBE01000186.1 GCA_002348425.1 Alphaproteobacteria bacterium UBA2964
TCGTAGGCACCATCCGTATGAAACATCATTTCACCATCTGGCAGGGAACCAATCGGCTTCCCGTTTTCCCTAATATTGCTAACCAACATGATTGATTTGTCAGCGGTGCCTTTTTCGGCACGTTTTTCGTAACGCTCCCTCTTGGGAAACTCTCCCCAAGTTCGAGCAAATTTGATTTGTTCTTCCTGTGTTAAGTTTTGTTTAGGAATTACCAAAACCTGATAATCCAGCCATGCTTTATGTAGTTCAGCATGGTCCTCGCGGTTAAGAGGAACGGAAAGATCAAGACCGTGTATACGCGCACCAAAACTATCAGTCAGTTTCTCAATTTCCATGTTTGTATTCCCCATGTATCAACTAAGCAATTCTTGGAAATGCCGCTTCGGGACGTTTTCCCTGCACCGTTGTTCGCCTTAACAAACGCCGTTCGCCTCCCGAAAAATCTGTCCTCGCATGGTTAAGACATCGATTGTCCCAAATTACGAAATCTCCTGGCGTCCATTTGTGCTCATAAACGAACTCGTCTTTTTCAACATGATCTAATAAGCGATCGAGAATGTCATCACCTTTGGCTTTCGGCAAGCCAAGGAGCGAAGTTGTTAACAATCGACTTATATATAGTACTCGACGTCCCGTTTCCTCGTGAGTAGTAAAAACTGGGTGCACATAACTATCGGGGACAAGACCTATGCCTAAGGAATCTAATATTTCTGGTGTCACATGGCGACCTGCATAATATCCATGTTGTGCTTCAACATTCGCTAGATCTCTTTTTAATTTATCAGGTAAAGAATCAAAGGCCTTATAAAGATTGGCAAACAAGGTATTGCCGCCAGACTTGGGCACCTCCAAAGCGTAAAGCATTGTATATCGGTAGGGATGCTCATCGTATTGGCCATCAGAATGGAACATCATATCGCCGTCTGGCAAAGACCCGATCGGCTCACCATCTTCTCGGATATTACTGATTAACATTATGGACTCATGTGTACGCCGATTCTCCTCGCGGCGTCCCGCATATCTTTTCCGAAGAGGCATCTCTCCCCAATATTTTGTGAAGGCTATTTGATCCTCTTCTGTCATAACTTGTTCAGGAAAAATCAAAACCTGATAATCCAGCCACGCTTTATGAATCTCCTGAAACTCCGCTTCACCCAAGCCTCGATTAATCTTAACATCACGCACTATAGCACCCGTAGGTGCATCGAGTGGTTCGACCTTAATTCTATTAAAAGCATTCATGAACAACAGTATAAGCGAAATTTGCGATCGCTTCAAAGTTAACGAGCAACACCTTGCATGCGGGATACTGCCGAAATAGGATAGCCCCCTAATAAAACAAATAGATTCAGGGTAAAATTCAATGGCAGTTGATCGTCCAAACCGCAATGCAATCTTAATACTTGGGCCAGATGAAATCAAAGGTCTTATTAATATGGAAGAGGCTGTTGCCGCTATCGCCCAAGGATATAAAGAGGCGGATGAATTTCCTATCGGAAATGCGCCACGGCGCCGCGTACATTCTCCCGATGGCGTTAGGGTTTCTAATTTTCCGGGTGGAATACCAGGTCTTGGTGTCATCGGTTCCCTGACCAGGGGAGAAATGGTCAGCCACGAAGGAAGTAACCAATCTTACCCCTATCGAGAGCACCCGGTATACCTACTGTGGAATTCAGAAACCGCAAAGCTAGACGGAATGATGATGGGAGAAATTTTTGATGAACGTACTGGCTTTACTAGCATCATGGCCTTTCGTACAGGTGCAACGACCGGTGTCGGTGTGGATGCGCTAGCCCGGAAAGATTCTAAGGTCTTTGGCCTTTTTGGTTCTGGTGGACAAGCAGTTAATAAAATTCTAGCAATCAACGCTGTAAGAGATATTGAAAAGATCAAGGTCTATAGCCGCAATGCAGAAAACAGGATTGCATTTTGCGAAACGATGGCTCCACTGATTGAAAAAGAAGTTATACCTGTTGAAACACCAGAAGAAGTTATTAAAAATTCTGATGTTGTAATTTCTGCCACAGACTCAAATGTTCCAGTCTTTGATGGCACTCTGTTGGAGCCAGGACAACACGTGGTCACTGTAGTTGGCTCAAATAGTGCCCTGGTAGAAGGCGGTTGGCTTAAAAGTGGAAGACGTGAAAACGACGATGAGACCGTTAGACGGGCCGATGTAATAGCTGTGAACCACGTCGAGTCAGTAACCATGGAAAAGCAGGCTGGCCTTTATGACCCCATTCAACAAGGTATTATTTCCGAGGAGGATATTAATTCGCTGGGGGCAGTGCTTACGGGAGGACACCCGGGCAGAACATCCGAGGAACAAATTACCTACCACTTTAATAACAATGGGACCGCAGCAGCCGATATGGCGCTTGCTAAAATAGTTTTTGACCGCGCCAAAGAGCTTGGCCGTGGAACAGAACTAGATATACCAGTGCCTGGCACCCAATAAAAACACATATATTCAAAAATAAGCTCCCGTTAAGATTTTTGTAAATATTTTATAAATGTTTGAGTTTCTTTTATCCGCTGATCAACCTTTTGAAACCTTAACCTGGTGGATGATACTTACGGTTGCTCTGGTACATGCTGTTGGTTGTTTTATCCGCGGAGCCTATGGGTTTGGCTCCAATATGCCAATAGTTGTCGCGACCACATTTATAATTGGTCCACATCACGCGATTTTATTGGCGCTAATGACCACTATTATATGCCAAATACATCTGATGCCATCCGGTTTCAAAACTGCGGACTGGCAGGTTGCCAAGACACTTATACCTGGCATGATAATCGGAAGTTTATTTGGAACCTGGGCCTTTACATTCCTCTCGGGAATTAGCCTCCAAATTATCCTTGGCATTTTAATCGTGGGTATCATTGTAATGGATACTTTTAAATTGGTGGAAAAACTTACCAATAAATTTGAGATTCGTTCCCCGAAAATAACTGGAAGCTTCTCATTCATTAGTGGAACGATGGGGGGGTTAAGTGGAGCCGGAGCATTTTATTTTCTTGTTGTCTATCTCAAACACGCCTGCCCTACGCCCATAGCGTTACGAGGGACCAACGTTATGCTGGCGACAGTGACAATGTCTATACGAGTAACCGCTCTAGCTTTTGCTGGAATGATAACACCGACACTGATTACAGAAGGATTACTGCTAAGTCCGATTGTTTGTCTAGCAACGTGGTTAGGCGCACACGCATTCAAGGTTTCCAGTTCCGACCGTTTCTATTTTACCTTACAAGTCCTACTTGTATTGGGAGCTGTCGTATTAATTTTTAAAGGAGTGAAGGAGGTACTAGTTGGCTAATTAACCTTGGCCATTTTCAATAAAGTGACCACAAGCTTCTCTTTGCATCCAAAACTACTTTTAATAAGCTTCTAAATTAAATGATTACATCTCAGAAAGGCTTCGTATCGCCCTCAATGGTTGTTCGTAGCATAAGTCGTCTCTCACCATCTGGAAAGTCTCTGCGAGCATGGGAAGAACAGCGATTATCCCACAGTAGTAAATCACCCACTTTCCAATTATGCTCGTAAACAAACTCCTCTTTTTCGGAATGATCAAATAATTCATTTAGAAGTTTATCACTATCTTTTTTGGGAATTCCGACGATTTCTTCCGTCATAAGGCGGTTGACATATACTGCCTTCCGCCCTGTTTCCTCATGGGTCCGAAAAACAGGGTGTTCCGATTTAGAAAATGCAATGGTACCTCTATCATCACCTTTCTGAGTAGAACCATAATTATAGTGATGTTTTGCCTTGCGACCTTCGAGTGATTGTCGAATTTTTTCCGGCAAACTCTCGTAAGCTGCGTAACCGCTTGCGAAAAGGGTTTGGCCGCCATAACTAGGAATTTCCACAGAATAAAGCATTGTACCCTTGTGCGGGACCTCGGCGTGCAACATGTCATGATGAAACATCATTTCCCCGTCTGGTAGGGCGCCAATCGGTTCACCATTTTCCCTGATATTGGAAATCAACATAACGTTTGGCAGTAACTTGTCGTAACCAACCGGATATTCATTGGCGGGACGCGCAAGATAACCTATCTCTCCAAAAAACTCCGTCGCTCTTAGCTGTGCTTCCTGATTTAATTCCTGGCCACGAAATAACAAAACAATATGTTCAAGCCATTCCTGCTTGAGGCTAGACATCGTTTCGGCACTTTGTTCTTTACTCAGATCTATACCTGTTATTTCTGCTCCAATGTGTGGGGTCAATTTTTTTACTGAGAACGGTATTTGATCAATCTCCATAATTTAGACTTTTAGCTCGGTTGCCGAACCATTTCGAGAATTTTAGTTATGGCCTCATCGCCTTTGCCCATTGGATCAACTCTTTTGAATTTTTCACGCGCATCGGCCCGCCAGGTCGGCGGTTTAGTTGCATCGATGCCCATTTTTCCACCGATCCGCATTACTGTATATTCGTCTCCTACCTCCGGTATTACTGCATCCAGTGGATGTAAGCGGGAATTATGCTGAATTTTAACATGTTGTGATGGATCAACTCGCGTTGTCATTGCCCAGAGAACGTCTTCCGCGTTATAGATATCAACGTCTTCATCGACAGCAATGACTGTCTTAACGTGTAAGTTGGGACCCGAAAGCGCGGCCATTAGCATATCATTAACCTGCCCATCCCACTTTGCCTCTACTTGTACAATCATCAAAAACTGTGAGGCCCAGGGCGGCACAAATACATCAATCACGTTGGTATTGCCCTGAGTATCTCTCAAACGATTATAGTAAGTTGCTTCCATGGGTAAAGTTATCAAGGGCTGGTGGTCTGTAAACCAAGTCGCCTGCATGTGACGAAAAATAGGGTCCTTTCGGTGAGTAATAGCTGAACACGTAAACACTGGGGCAGGCCCCTCTGCGCCAAATCCAAAATTTGTAAACTCCCCGAATGGCCCCTCCATCATACGTTCAGTTGGATGGACTGTTCCCTCTATTACAATCTCAGCATGAGCCGGCACTTCTAAGTCAATAGTCTCGCATTGAACCATCTCAATATCCTCGCCGAGTACTCCGGCGGCATATTCTAGTTCATCAAAATCCTTATGGATCCCCGACCAATTCGACATGATTTCATAAACAGGATGGAGACCAATCGCGAAAGCCATTGGCATCGGCTCATCACGTTCCACATACTTTAAATAGTGTTGATAATTGTGTCGCGCTGCCATCCAAAATGGCGCCTTGTGTGGGTCGTCTGTCAACTGAACACGCAAGATGGACTCGTTGCGAATACCGGTCTCGGGATCACGGGTGATCGTAACACCAGAACCTAAATACCTGCCAGCATCACCGTGACTGTGAATTGGAATAGGTAATTTCCTAAGATCCGCATCCTTACCTATTAATTTTACTTCTTTAACAGGTCCATCCTGAACCATCACTGACTTGCCACTGCCAGCAGCCATCTGCTTGGCAAGGTAGGGGCATACTTCATTATCTTTTTCGAGGCCCAATGCTGCAGCCTGCCCTTTCCGATCTTTGATAAGGATATCGGTCAATCGCCAATCTTCAAAGCCCTCTAAATTATGGAACATTAGCGGATGTCGACTTTCAGAGCATAGGTAACCCACCTGTTTTATAGGGTCGATAGGGTCGTGAATATTTAGCATGCGATTATCAATATTTTCAAGAAACGATCTTAGTGTATGCGGCATTTGGGTTTTCTCCTTTGACAAACATCAGATTGGGCAACCAATGGCCCTCTGTCAACTTTGTCTGCTTAATATGTTAGGGGTTTTCGAGTTCCCCACTTCCGTGTACACAGACCCTAATTAAAATGGTTGTCTCTTTTTAACGAAAACATAAGGTAAAAGGATGAGTGATAGCAAAAGTTATGACTATATTATTGTTGGGGCGGGCTCCGCCGGTTGCGTTTTAGCAGGGCGCTTAAGCGAAGATCCTTCAGTTAACGTCCTTATACTTGAAGCTGGTGGTAGCGACAAAGATCCGCTAATCCAAATACCTCTAGGTATGGGTAAAATGCACCAACACAGGATGCACGACTGGGGCTTTGATGCGGAGGCCGAAGAAAGTGTTAACGGCAGAAAAATCGAAGCTATGCGAGGAAAGGTCATTGGTGGCTCTAGTTCAATTAATGTTATGGCTTATGTCCGGGGTCATCGCGGAGACTATGATCGGTGGGCACAAAAGGGAGCTACAGGTTGGTCTTATGAAGAAATTTTACCCTATATGCGACGATGTGAAGACTGGGAAGGGGAAGAAAATAAATACCGTGGAAAAGGCGGTCCAATAAGAACACAGTGGGCTAAAAATGACGACCCTTTGCTCGAGGACTGGAAACAGGCCTGCGTCGATGCCGGATATAAACTTACCGAAGATTACAATGGTGGTGATACCGAGGGTGTAGGTGTTTCACAATCCACCCAACGTGGCGGAGAACGGTGCTCAGCCGCAGTTGCTTATCTTCATCCTGCAAAATCTCGGCATAATTTAAAAATTGAAAAAAATGCTTATGCTACCAAAATTTTAATGGACGGCAACAAAGCCATAGGCATTGAATATTTCAAAAATGGTAAATTAATCAAGGCAAACGCAGATCGTGAAGTTTTAATTTCTGGGGGCGTTTTCGGTTCTCCTCAGCTTTTGATGCTTTCTGGCATCGGACCAGCTGATCACCTTAAAGACGTCGGTATTGAACCAGTTATAGACCTCAAAGGAGTGGGTAAAAACCTTCAAGACCACATGGCTTGTCTCGTACACTATACCAGGCCCAATGCAGGAAAATTTCGGGAATTGATGCGTTTTGACCGAATGGCT
>DEBE01000012.1:0-2458 GCA_002348425.1 Alphaproteobacteria bacterium UBA2964
TCTTTAAATCTAGCAACGTGGTTTTCAAAAATCTCTTCAATTGGGGTGTCAACTAATTCAGGCGGTCGTGGGTGGCGAGCAACAGGCATAACACCTCTCCTTAACTTTCATTTAGATATAATTGATATAAATCAGTATCATCCACAAATACGTTATATAGCTTTAAGGCTGCAGCCGATTTTGAGAGTATTCCGATAATTCCTCATAGAGCGGACCACCCTCTATTGTGCATCGGCGAAGCAAACGACTTTCCTTCGGGTCAAACCAAGTTCGACCATGAATAGCACAGCGATTATCCCACATGACAAAATCACCCAACTCCCACTCATGTTCATATACCACGCTTGGATTTTCGCCGGCAGCATATAGTTTCTCAAGCAGTTGCTCACTTTCCTCATGGGGATAACCTTCGATACGCTGGGTCATAAGACGATCAACGAACAAAGATTTACGACCAGATTCCGGATGGGTAACAAAAACAGGATGGTACCAATGCGGTATTTCACTAATATCTCCGGAGATATCCACACGCGCGCGACGTTCATATTGATGAATGTGAAGTGCCTTCTGATTAGCAAGCTTTGCTTTCAGCTCTTCACTCAGAGATTCATAGGCTAAATACATATTACCGAATAACGTATTGCCTCCTTCAGAAGGCAGTTCAACCCCATAAAGAAATGTATAAGTATAAGGGTTTTCTGCATATCCGGAGTCTATGTGATACCACATATCACCGTCCCCAAAAGACCCGATAGGTGCGCCGTCAATGGTTTTATTACTTACCAGCATCACACGCTGATCATTCTGTAAAACACCTTCTGTTCGTTCTTTTAATTTTTTTGGCGGTGGTTTCCTATCGCCTAGTTTGCCAAACCTAGAGGCAAACCGGAGTTGTTCTTCTTCTGTGATTTTTTGATTACGAAAAACCAAAACAATATGCTCATTCCAGAGAGCTCTGATTTCATCTACTGTCTGTTGGGGTAAAGTTTCCCTTAAATCCAGTCCCAGAATCTCCGCACCACACGCGGGCGATAACGTTCGGTGACGAACACTTAGTGGTTGATCCATGAAAAACCTCCTACCATTACAATTCTTTACTTCAGAACTTTAACATTGAAGATTTGCAGGGTCTACGAGCTAAACTCGTTCAAAATAATTTTCTGATTTATGCTGCTTCGAAATCAGAGCCGCTGCGCCAACTACCACTAGATTTACAACGTTTGCACACTCGCTCACCCGCCCAACTGCTATCGAATCTTTCTCCGCATTTTAAACAGTTACGCTTTTTCATTATATAAACCCGATCTGGTTCGGGCTTTTTAGATTTATTTGATGTAGCCATAAAGTTTCGTAAAGTTGTTAAAAATTAAATTCTCACTAACCAAAGGTTTTTTTACCTTTCTTTATAGAAAAGCGCACTTTTTGGTCGGAAAAATATTATTTGTCAACTAAAAGTTTATACAAACTATAAAAATATCGTTATCATCCCTTGTTTTTAATAAATTTTCCGGGAAACTGGGAGATAACGAAAACCACACAGACTTTTTATAATTTTTATGAATAAGCATCATTACTATTAAATAAGGTGTTAAATTGGAAAACTTATCTGGTAGCTTGATCATTCAAGCAGTCAAAGATAGTGGAGTGCAAACTGTACTGACAGTACCTGACAAAACAACGGCTAACGGGCTCCTTCGCCCGATAGCTGCAGACAGTGATTTGCGACATGTCCGAGTTTGCAAAGAAGATGAAACCATAGGAATTAGTGCAGCCCTTTCATACAGCGGGCATCGATCGTTGATACTAATACAATACACCGGCCTCTTGGACTCATTAAATGCTATCAGGGCCGTTGCCGTAGATTATCGAATGCCTATATGTATGATGGTAGGTCTTCTCGGAAAGGAACCAGGCGTTCTACCCTCTAAATCTAAGCGGTACGGTGTCCAAATCATTGAACCAATTTTAAATGTAATGGGAATTGCCCACCATTTAATTGAAACCGATGACGATATACACCATATCACCCCTACAATTTGTAAAGCCTACGAAACTTCAAGTCCTGTGGCTTTTCTAATTGGCCGACCCCCGGTAGCCGAATGATAAAACGTGATCAATACCTCAAATCTCTCGTTCAAAGAATTGCAGAAGATGAAATAGTCGTTGCGGCTTACACGACGGCATTTGACTTGGTAGCTCTTCGACCCAGCCCTTATAACTATATTTCTTCCGGTGCGATGGGCCTAACTTCCTCCCATGCACTTGGATTTGCACTAGCTTGGCCAGATCGCAGAATTATCCTGCTCGATGGCGATGGGAGTTTACTAATGAACTTGGGTTGTCTCGTAACCACAGCAAATGCCGCCCCAAAAAATTTAATTCATTTTGTTCTAGAAAATGGGACATATGAAGCAAATGGCGGACACCCGATACCCGGGCAGGATAGCGCAAACTTTGC
>DEBE01000012.1:2797-4122 GCA_002348425.1 Alphaproteobacteria bacterium UBA2964
GGTATGGCCGAATCTGCAGGTTATAGGAATTGTTATGAACTCTCTGAAATGACAGAATTTGAGAATGTTATTGGAACAATCTTACAAGAAGAGGGGCCCACTTTTGTGACAATAAAATGCGAGCCCGGTAAAAAATACCCTCAGGATTATCGGTACATGCATAGCGCAAAAATTCGAAATGAATTTTCTGAAGCTGTAAAAAATTTCTAAATGTATACATTTTTAATTGGATTATTTGATGTCTTTTGAAATTCGACGGGTAATAACCGGACACGACGAGAAAGGAAAAGCTCGCGTCATAATTGACGAAATTTCCGATAATGTTATTTCGCGGCGTGCGGGTCAAGAAAGCACGGTGATTTGGGCTACAGATCAAATGCCGGCAAACCTCTCAGAATTTAATGATTTGTCTGCAGAAGTAGTGGAGACCACTATACCCAATGGTTCTGTCTTTCGTGTTTCTCGTTTTGAACCGGGTGTGGCACCACGAAATCACCGGACTGCTAGCCTTGATTATGCTGTCGTAATCTCGGGGGCCATTGATATGGAACTAGATGATGGCGAAGTCGTGAACTTAAAGGCAGGGGACGTCTTGGTTCAGCGTGGCACTGTTCACAATTGGACAAACCCGGGTACTGAGCCATGCATCGTTGCTTTTATACTAATGTCGGCTCCACTACCTCAAAATCTCGCAGCTGAAGGTTAATAAAACACAACTGAGATAAAATTAACTTTTACGGAGCATATGACCAATATAAAAAAAGGTAAAACATTAGCATTTAACGGGAGGCCTGAGATATGGCAAATATGAAAAATTTTAAAACAGATATAGCTATTGTTGGCTCAGGTGGGGCTGGTATGGCCGCCGGAATTGAAGCCAGAGATTCCGGCGCTAGTGCTATTGCTTTCGAGAAATCAGATGACTTGGGAGGTGCAGCTATTATCTCCGGAGGAGGCTGTTGTATTGTCGGATCTCCCATTCAGAAAGAAATGGGTATCGAGGACACACCAGACTTAGCTTTTAACGACTGGGTGACATGGGGAGGGCCAGGAACAGACGTTGTATGGGCACGTTATTATATCGAACATTCTTTACATGACCTTTACCACTGGGCAGAAGTGCAAGGAGTTAAATGGATCGATATGAAACCGCAGGAAGGAAACTCCGTTATGCGTTGGACAAGGCCGGAGCGTAACGGCTTGGGACTGATGACAAACTTGATTGACTCATTTCGAGAGAAAGGCGGAGAAATAATCAATAACACCGAAATTACCAAAATCAAGATTAAGGATGGACGTGCTGTGGGTCTTGAGGGTGTTAACAC
>DEBE01000154.1:0-373 GCA_002348425.1 Alphaproteobacteria bacterium UBA2964
GCTGATTCGATAGCGCCCTTCTATCGGGTATGCGGGATCACTGTAGCCTGGGCTTGATGGATGACCTGATGGCACGAACTTTTCTATCAGTGCCTCGTCTTCTGGCAAAAACTTATATTCTAGGGCTTTGACATAAGCTTCCCACTGCTCCATCGTTCTTGGTCCGGCTACTAAAGAAGTAACGGCGCTGTTGTTTAGTAGCCAGCCTATAGCTATATCAATAACTGTGGCTTTCTGTTTCTTTGCATGGCGTTTAATTTTTTCAACGATTTCAACAGACTCTTCGCGCCACTCCGTTTGCATCATTCGCCGATCTTTTCTAGCTACCCGGCTTCCCTTCTCCGGTTTTCTTTTTGTATTATATTTTCCCGTT
>DEBE01000154.1:773-3316 GCA_002348425.1 Alphaproteobacteria bacterium UBA2964
TGTCTCTGGCATTCTGTTCATCGCGTTATAGTACGGTTGACTTACGATGGGCCGGTCTATTCCAAGGTTGTCACAAATATTACATATCTCAGCAACACGCCACGAACGATAATTTGATACGCCAAAGTAACGAATTTTACCATCTTGTATAAGGTCACCCATGGCCATTATTGTCTCTCTTAGTGGCGTCGCGTGATCCTCCTTATGAAGATAGTAGATGTCTATATAATCTGTTCTGAGACGGCGCAAAGACTCCTCGCACGCCTGCATTACCCATTTTCGAGACAGACCACCTTTATTTGGCCCCTGCCCCATTTTATTTGCTAATTTAGTTGCAAGTACCCAATGATCACGAGACGTTTTAATGCAACGTCCGACAAGTCGCTCGGAGTCACCACCAACATAAGCATCAGCAGTATCTATAAAATTAATTCCAGAGCTACGTGCGGACTCAATTATTAGTTGGCTTTCCTGAGAGGGTGTTTCTCGCCCAAACAACATGGTTCCTAGACAAAGTGGAGAAACCTTCAAGCCTGACTTTCCCAAATGTTTATATTCCAATATAGCCCCCTAAAATTCTGTCTAATAAGTTGTATAGACCATACAAACAAATTTAAGGACCAATTGATATCTTTTTGCACTTTACGTAGTAATTGAGGTATCTAAAAATTTAATTACGCTTTTAACCTAAGTGGATCAACCAATTAATTTTCGCCTCGCCTTAGCAGAAAGAATATCTATTACCACAACTGTAACTAGAACAACTAGGGATATATAGGCCACATTTTCCCAATCTTTTCCTGTTTGAAGTGATCCCAAAAATTGCAACCCTATTCCACCGGCTCCCATCGCCCCCACTACGACAGCGCCACGTGTGTTAGATTCCAAATAGTACAATGTTTGCGAAATAAATATGGGTAATATCTGAGGAAGAATGCCAAATCGATTTTGTTGAAGACTATTGGCGCCTGTCGACTTGACGCCCTCCATTTCTTTCTTATCAATATTTTCTATCGACTCAGACATCAACTTGCCAAGGGTTCCCGTGTCAGTGACACCAATAGCTAATATGCCACTAAAGGGCCCCATGCCAAAGGCCCGAATAAAAATCAAACTCCAAATAAGCATATCAATCCCTCTCAAGGCATCGAACAATCGCCGGAGAACAAATCGCACACTCCCAAAGGGTGTAACATTGTAAGCAGCCATGAAAGCCATCGGAAGTCCAAAAACTGCTGCTATTAAGGTACCCAGTACAGCCATGAAGATCGTTTGAAAGAGCGCGACATACACTTCTTTATGAAGCCAGAGACCGTTATATAGAAATTCATTCCATGCTAAGGATAAATTACTCATCTTTGGATCTAGCCTTTTATCTAAGAAAACAAAACGGAGTGTATCGAAGAAACCGTGATTGGCCAGAGGCGATTGAAAGTCAAAGAAGAAATATTCCCAGCCGTTGAAATATCTGTGAATTACTATTTTTGTTTTATAAAACTGAACGCGCGAATACAGGCTTGGACGCACGTTAATTTTGTTTTTGGTAACTCTCACGTAATCCGGGAGGTCTTCAACACTTTGTATGCCCAGCTTTCCATTCACCGGCCGTGTGACGGTTATTGGAACACCACCGCTCCAATGCATCACCACCTTATTATCAAGCAAAACCAAGTAACCATCATCGCCGAAATCAATACGCTTATTTTCGTTCTTACTTCCTGTGACCCATTCTGGGTAAGGATCGTAAGTTTCGAACCGACTGCCTTCTAATGTTACTTTCAATTTAAGAGGGTTCTTCCAATAGCTTTGAACGTGAACTTTATGTGCATAAGAATCGAGCGCAAAAAATGAGGCCCTTTCTGTATTCCAACGCTTTCCGATATTATGGAGATCGAAAAATGAAACAACATACATCAAGTAGAGCAGGCCTATGCTTACGACCCCAAGCGGTATTACTTTTTTGCGCCAACTTGGATAAATAATATGATTAAATTCTTGATAAATTTTGTTTTCAATTTCACTTTTAGAAGAAGCCATTTTCATCACCTTACTACGCTTGCGCCACTGGCAATTAATTTTCCGCGCAGCCATCTAGACAAATAATCAAGAGCGACAATGGTAACAATCAGGAGAACAAAGATTGCTGTCACGTCGGCGCCATAAGTCCATTGAATGTTAGCTGTTAATTGTTCTCCAATTCCGCCGGCGCCCACAAATCCTAGAATTGTGGAGGCACGCACATTAATTTCAAGCCTTAGTAAACCATAACTTAAATAATTCGGCAGGACGTGTGGAATAATGCCATATCTCACTTGTTGAAACCAATTAGCGCCGTTTGCGGTTAAGCCCTCAACTGCCTTCATATCTACATTTTCATTCACCTCAGAGAACAGTTTCCCTAGCGCACCTACTGTGTGAAATGCGATTGCTATCAATGCGGGAACTGCCGATTTACCCATTAAAAATAAGAGCACCATCGCTATAACAAGTTCGGGGAACGCTCTTGAGAAATCCATAACGCGCCTCATCAACGAAACAGCTGT
>DEBE01000228.1 GCA_002348425.1 Alphaproteobacteria bacterium UBA2964
ATAGAAAATATCAGTGGGGCTTGTTTCGGTGATGAATAACGGGCGAGGATTTGAGAGCTAGCAGGGGTAGACGGCCCGCCGCCCATGCCAGTAACTAGTGCTCCGATAACAAAAAGATACAAGAATCCCGATATGTTTATCAGTAATCCTACGGCCACCACTAAAAGACAGACTTGGCTTACTCTGAGTGCCCCAAACCGAATAAGAAAGCTACTACCGGCCAATGCCGCAAACATCGAACCCCCATAGAGAAACGCGGTATATAGACCGATCAAACTTGGGCTGATACCAGTATCCGCAGCAATTGATGGAGCGAGAACAGGGATCGTCAGTCCACTCATTGTAGACATAGCCTGCTGCATGAGCATCGCGAGCATCGCGGTATAGACTACGGGTGGTTTCAAGTTTCTATCCGTTTAACAGAAAAAATAAATGAGAATCTATAGATTAAAGAGTGCTAATAAGCAGTTGACGGATTGTAATTCCTTTATCCGTAGCGGTCTATGGCATCAAATTCGCATTTGTATTGAAAAAAGAACCATTGTAGTACAATTCATTGGACACAAGACAATCAAAGAGGGGATTAGGTACAAAATGATAAGTAGCTTACACCTCCACTCTAAAGTCGAGCCAACTGGTTATTAGTTTATACATATATTAAATATGGAAACAATTTTTATAATTTTTCACATTGTTGTTATTCTTTTGATTTTGGCGATTCTTTTTAAACCCTCCAGAGGCTGTGTTGATCCGAGATCATTTATTTTATATTTCTGGAACAGGATAAAAATTAGCCGGCCTAAAAACGATAAATTTAAACATAAAAAGTAAATTGGAGAATTACTATGGCAGAAGACAAAATCACGGCAAGTTTTGAGATCAATACCGAAACAAATGAAATGCTTAAAAAAATTGTAGAACAATATAACCTTCCCGACACATCAAAAGCAATCCGATGCCTGCTTGATTACGTTGCCCAAGATGGAGATTGGGATAAAATTTTCGGCAAGATTAGATGTCTTCGCTGTTAAAAGATAATTTTGTAGAGGTCAGTTTTTTCGCATCACAATTCACAAATATCCCGTCGATATTGTGAATACAGGTCAACCATACAGTTGATATATCTAATAAAAAAATGGTGGGCACGACTGGGATTGAACCAGTGACCCCTACGATGTCAACGTAGTGCTCTCCCGCTGAGCTACGCGCCCAACACCATTTTCTATTGCAGACCATCAATCCAACTGCAACATTAGTTGTCATTTATACTAATTGGGATCTTCATTGCAAGATGGGCAACCAAGCGGCTTTAAGGGTTCATGCTAGTACAACGTAATTATATAGCCTATTTCAAATTGATGACTTCCTCTCAGCACCAAAGTAAATCATACTAATGGACAAACAAAAAACTGAAATCGCTGCGGGAAGCAGTCCTATCCAAGTATTGTTGCCAGAACAACAAATATCACCCGTAGTCTTTGCTTCACCCCATAGCGGCGTCAAATATCCGGCGAATTTTGTCGCCGATTCTCCACTTGATCTTTTATCGCTACGTAAATCTGAGGACGCTTTTGTAAATTTACTGTTCGCAAAGGCACCCTATTATGGGATGCCATTGATCAACGCCCTATTTCCTCGCGCTTATGTTGACCCAAATCGGGAACCTTTTGAACTTGATCCAGGAATGTTTTCAGACCCGATACCTGAATACGTAAATACAAAATCTAGCCGAGTAAATGCCGGTCTAGGCACAATTCCAAAAGTTGTGGGTTTCGGACAGGAAATTTATAGTAAAAAATTAAATTTCAAAGAAGCAGCCAGACGCATTGATACCAATTATCGCCCGTATCATCGCCAACTCCGTCATTTATTGAACAAGACAAGAGAAAAATTCGGCTGCTATTTGTTAATCGACTGTCATTCAATGCCATCTGTCGGTGGCCCGGACGATCCAGATGCTGGTCGAAGGAGAGCAGATATCGTTTTGGGTGATTGTTTTTCGACGACATGCAATGAAAACATCATCAAAACAATTGAACAGGTTTTTATTAAACTTGGTTACGAGGTTTCTCGAAATAAACCTTTTGCTGGTGGTTTTTCGACACACCATTATGGACATCCAAAGGACAGCCGCCATGCTATTCAGATAGAAATTAATCGTGGACTTTATATGGATGAGACCAAAATTAAACAAAGCCAAAGCATGCCCGCACTGACTGAGGATATTAACACGCTTATCGAGACATTATCTCAATTTAACAGGGATAAACTTTGAATAAAAATAAACTCTTATTTTTGGATTAACTTATAATTATTGATCGATCAGGTATTACAATTAAAAGTTTAACACCTCGAGCATTCCTCGCGTTCAGATCATTAAGTACTAAAATTTTGCTTGTGCGGACATCGCTAATCGACCGTTATGATTGAGCGCCCATAAAGCTGCTTCGTTATTTCCCTTTAATACGCCTTCAATCGAAAAGTCATGGGTATCATAAATTGGTGAAACTGCTCGAACGGAAAAGCTTTTGAGTAATTTCCCTGGCATTTCGCACCTGAAAAGATCTAATAACAGAGTAAAGGTTAGGGGACCATGTACTAAAAGACCCGGATAGTTTTCGATTTCTGTTACATATTTTCGATCATAGTGAATACGATGACTATTCATCGTAAGGGCTGAGAAACGAAATAAAAGAACCGGCGACGGAATTATTGTTCGTTTCCAAGTTGCTTCATAAGGCGGCAGGGGTGGCTCTGGACTTTTAACGCCTTTCTTTGCATTTTCACGATAAACTACATCCTGTATTTCCTTAGTTGCGATACCGTTTTCTCCAAAAATTTCATGCTTAAGTTTCAGAAATACCAAATTTCCGGTTTTCCCGGTTTTGGGTGTAACTGATTCGATAGTTGTTACATTCTTTATTATTTCTCCGACATGAATAGGACGATGATAGGTAGCCGCTGTGCCAGCCCACATACGACGCGGTAAATCGATTGGAGGCAGAAATGAACCTCGCTTTGGGTGACCATCTTCAGCAGTATCACTGAGCTTTACGACCTCACGAATATAAAAGAGGTGCCATCCAGGTGGTATTTCATCTCCATCTTTGAAGGGTACATGATCTCGATCAAGCGTAGCAGTAAGTGAATCAGCCTGATAGGCCGTCACTAACGCGGTGGTCGTTGTTTTCTTTCCTATCCAAGCATCATATTGACTGGTCATTTAGAAAACTCCTCCCGAATTTTTTCCGTGTGTTCACCAATAGCAGGGACAGGACCCAAATGTCTTTCCAAACCATTGATAGTTGCCGGTGGTGCAGCCATATGCACCTTGCCTGTCGGGCTATCTACCTCCACGCGTCTCAATGCCGGATGACACGACAAACTCGCAACATCATTAATTTCTCCGAATGCTATTTGAGATTTTCGTAACCGTTTTGTCAGTTCCAGTCGATCCATGTTAGTAAATGAACTAATAATCACTTTATCAAGTTTATCTCGATTTGAACAACGAGCCTCATTACTGTGAAACTTATCGTCGTTTGGCATTTCAGGGCTTTCTAAAACCTCAGACGCAAATCTCTCAAACTCTCTTTCATTTTGTATCGAAATGAGAATTTCACTGCCGTCGCTCGTTGGATATGCCCCATAAGGAGCTATTGATGGGTGATTAAGCCCCACCCGCGGAGGAATGGACCCTGCATAGTCATAGGTGAGCAAAGGGACATTCATCCAATCCGCCATTCCCTCAAAAAGAGACGTTTTGATAGCTCCTCCTTGTCCGGTTCTATCACGATCGATTAAAGCTTCTAATACTGCCATGTAACTATACATCCCACACGATATATCGCAGGCTGAAACACCAACACGGCCAGGGCCCTCGGCACGCCCAGTCACTGAAGACAAACCAGATTCTGCTTGCACCAACAAATCGTATGCTTTCATGTCTGCGTAGGGTCCCTCTTCCCCATATCCGGAGATATCAACTGTTATCAAACGCGGCAGCTGAGCCCTTAATTCCTCTGAACCAAGACCTAGTCGCGCCGTAGCACCCGGCGCCAAATTCTGGATAAAGATGTCGGCACGGCAAAGAATTCTATTTAATAAAGCCATATCTTCTTTATCTTTTATGTTTAGAACTAACGACTCCTTCCCCCTATTTAGCCAGACAAAATAGGCACTTTCGCCATGAACCACACTATCGTACCCTCGGGCGAAATCACCCTCGGCCCGCTCAATCTTTATAACCCGAGCTCCGGCATCAGCAAGACGCGATGAACAATAGGGAGCTGCGACAGCTTGCTCCAACGATAACACAAGAATCCCCTCCAGAGGCTTGTCCATCTTTTATACTCCTCTAATAAGATCGCGGAAGATCTAGTACGTGCTCCGCCAAATAACTAAGGATTAAATTTGTTGAGATTGGTGCTATACGGTATAATCTGGTTTCTCGAAACTTTCTTTCAATATCAAATTCTTCTGCAAAGGCAAAACCACCATGTGTTTGCATGCACATATCAGCCGCCTTCCATGAAGCCTCAGCAGCAAGGTATTTGGCCATATTGGCTTCAGCTCCGCATTGTTTATCGGCTTCGAAAAGTTCTGCAGCTCGTTTGACCATTAAATCCGCAGCCTCCGTTTGTGCATAACTCTCCGATATTGGAAACTGGATACCTTGATTCTGCCCTATAGGTTTGCCGAATACCGAACGGTCACGAGCATAATCAGCCGCTTTTTTGATAAACCAACGAGCATCACCAATGCACTCTGCTGCTATCAAAATTCGTTCCGCATTCATCCCACTGAGAATATATCGAAAACCTTTTCCTTCTTCCCCGACCAAGCTATCTGCTGGAATCTCTAAATTATCAAAAAATATTTCTGTGGTGGCATGATTGATCATCGTTCTGATTGGTTTAATTTCTAATCCATTTCCAACAGCCTCACGCATATCAATTAAAAATACGGAAAGACCATCTGTGCGTTTTTCAACTTGATCACGAGGTGTGGTGCGAGCCAGCAGCAACATTAAATCAGAATGCTCTGCCCTAGAAGTCCATATCTTTTGACCGTTCACTATGTATGCATTATTGCCTTCTTTAACCGCAGTTGTTCGCAAGCTGAGTGTATCAGTACCACTTGTCGGTTCAGTAACACCAAACGCCTGAAGGCGAAGTTCACCCGACGCAATTTTAGGTAGGTAATTGTTCTTCTGCTCATCCGAGCCGTGACGCAGGATTGATCCCATCGTATACATTTGCGCATGGCACGCCGCACCATTACTTCCCGACTTATGTATTTCTTCCATAATAGCGGCAGCCGCTGTAATTCCTAATCCACTACCTCCAAATTCTTCAGGAATTAAAACAGAGAGATACCCATTTTCAGTCAATGCCTTTACAAATTCTGTAGGATAAGCTCTCTCACGATCTGTTTTACGCCAATATTCGCCCGGGAACTCGGAACATAATTTAATGACACCATCCCGAATATCATCATAGTTTTCTGACATGTTATCCTCAAATAGTTAACTATTTGTGTTTGTACATTATCGATGCATTCCTGCAAGATTAGTGTTTTCATTAAGTAACACAACTTGACTCTTAGCCACACTCGCGGAAACTCTCTTTATAAAGTCAAAAGGAGCGTTTCTTAATGCCTATTATTAATCGTATAGCCGAATTTCATGACGAGCTTACTAAATGGAGGCGGCATATCCACGCTCATCCAGAAACAGCTTTTGAGGAATATGAGACAGCCTCTTTTGTAGCTAAAAAACTGCAGGAATTTGGTATAGAAATAGATCAGGGTTTAGCGCGTACTGGGGTGGTGGGAACCTTAAGAGGGAATCACGGAAACGGTCCAGCAATAGGCCTTCGAGCAGATATGGATGCCTTGGATATTCAAGAAACATCAACCCATGACTATGTCTCTACTAAACCCGGAAAAATGCACGCCTGTGGCCACGATGGCCATACAACAATGCTTTTAGGTGCCGCTAAATACCTTTCAGAAACACGTAATTTTTCGGGAACAGTTCACTTTATTTTTCAACCTGCAGAAGAGTTCGCCGGTGGTGGACGCGAGATGGTAAACGATGGCTTATTTACAAAATTCCCATGCGAAACAGTTTGGGGAATGCATAATTTTCCTGGGCAAGATATAGGTACATTTGCGGTTTGCCCCGGACCAGCAATGGCTGCAGCCGACACAATCGACATTACTCTAAAGGGCCAGGGTACGCATGCTGCATTCCCACACCAGGGTACTGACGTGATGGTGGCCGCTTCGCATTTGGTTACAGCACTGCAGACCATCTCTAGTCGTTCCATAGATCCAATGGAATCAGTTGTTTTATCAATTACCCAAATCCATGCGGGCGAGACCTACAATATTATTCCTGAAGAAATCACACTTAAGGGTACTGTAAGATCATTTAAAACAGAAATCCAAGATATCGCTGAGACCTCTATCAGACGTATAACCGATGGTATAACAAAGGCTTTTGGCATGAAATACGAAGTTGCCTACACACGCGGATATCCGGCTACGATCAATAGTTTACCCGAAAGCGAATTCGCCGCAGAGGTTGCAGCAGATGTCGTTGGCAAAGAAAATGTTTTAACGGACCTTGCCCCAAAGATGGGCGCAGAAGATTTTTCTTTTATGCTGAACGAAAATCCTGGTTGTTATATTTGGGTTGGTAATGGTCCGGGGAAAGGTGGTTGTTACCTGCATAATCCAAAATATGACTTTAATGACGAAGTATTACCTATAGGCGCTAGCTACTGGGCGCGGCTCGTAGAGAAAAGCCTAGCAAAGGCTAGTTGAGCATGTCCGGTAAAAACCGTAAAAAAAAACACGCTTTACCAAAGACTTACCCGGAAAACAGCGAATGGACCGCGCCGGGGGAAAAAATAGAAGAAATTAAGGTTAATCACCCAATATTTAGACAAGCCCCCAAAATTTCTATAGGACTGGGCATTATTACTGCTGCCTTGATTTTTATTTTTCGAGAAAGTGCGCCATGGTGGATGCCGGTCTTTGCCGGATGCGTCGTGACGGCAATTGTTTATCGACTTTTACGGCCACGCCTGAGACACCCATCCATCGAGGATGAAATTTAATTAGAAAAATAACCCTCTTTAAATGCCCATAGCCAGCTATAGGCAATCTTTTCATTATGTTTCTCCATCATACCGTAATGACCATATTTGGGAATAAAAACGACATGCACCCGCGTACCTGCAGCTTCATATTTACGGCCCATAAAGATCTCTCGTTTATCTTCCTCTTGTTCACCAGCCACCCAATGCCCTTTATCATCACCTCCAACCATTAGCAGTACGTTGATAGATTTCAGCCATTCTGGATCGGGATCTTGCAAATGGTCGAAATATTCCTCACGAGGCAAGCCTGTGATTTCTGGGTATTTCTCCAATAAATCTGGCACCACCATATGCTGGTTATCACATAAACCCGTTTTCATTTGTGAACGAATGGGTTCCGCCCATTGGACAAACCCTTCAGCGCCTCCCCAAGGACATAGCTCGGGATCACTCACATAACCAGCTTTAGCAAAAGCCTGCACCGAGCGTTTGGACATTTCGTCAATCCCCTTACGACCGTCGTCTTCTGCTTTTGTCTTATCACGCCATTCCTTGCGCCAACCGTCGGGTCCCCCGCTACCCCACCCGAGAATGCCAATAACTTCTGTATGTTCAGTAAAACGATATAAATGGGCCGCCATTGGGCCACCAGTAGAATGACCGTGGGCAAGAATTTTCCGTCCCTTAAGATGTTCGTCTACGAGCTGAGCTGACCCTTGTAAAATTACATTGAAGGTACATTTAAGGTTTCTATCGTAAATTTCTTGATCAGAAAGCTTTTGATCCAATAAATACCATGGTTGCCGATCTTTAACGCTTTCTTTCCAAACTCCGCCAGGAGGATAGTGACCGGGATATGTCAAATTGAGAACTTTAAAGCCTTGTGCAGCCAAAATCCGAGGCAATCCCGGCCGGCCATCCGGCGTCTTATCTTTTCCATATGCGCTTCCTGCACCGCCATGGAACATCACAATCGCAATCTTATTATCAACCTCTGCAGAGGGCGTATAAAGAATTCCTTGTATATCCCAGTCATAGCCATTTCGACTAAAACGGGTAAACACATCACCCTGCGTATAATCGACAGTTTCGTATGGGGGATTTACCTCCAACCATTCGTTCCATTCTAATTTAAGGAGCAGTTCTGAACCGTTTAGAGCATCAAGAACTTTCTGTATTGATTTCGACGCTTTATTATTTTCCATGGTTATTTTGTAGCCTTTCCAAAATCCTCTGCCTTGTCGATATGGTTCCTTAAAAGCTTAACGAAAATCTCTGGTTTTTCGAAAGCGATCTGATGACCTATGCCATCAATAATTTGGTAGTCAATGCCAGGATAAGCATCAGCAATTTGCTCTACAAACTCAGCAGGAGCAGAACGATCATCTGAGCCGGCGATTATAAGACCCGGACAATTAAGAGGCGCTATAAAATCAAAAATATTTCCTCTGATTAAGGCTTGTGCTAACTTTAAGTGACCCGGAACTTTTACTTTTGTAGCAAACTCCACCGCCGTTTCAATAGCCTTTGGGTCGGCATTGGGTGAAAGCGAGTTCGGAGTTTTTTTTCTAGCAACTCCTTCAATTCCAAGCTCTTCAAAGTCACTAGCCCGTGCCATTATAGCCTTGTCCTGATCAACTTTCGAACTCCTGCCATTACCAATAACAGCTTCTGCTAATGTTAGGCTTATAAGTTGCTCAGGATAGAGCTTATGAAATCCTGCAGAGAGGCACGTCCCCACCGAATGTCCCACAAGGTGAAAACAATCTAGTCCAAGAGAATCTATGAATTGCTTCACGATATTCACATAATCTGAAAGTGTGGGCTCCATCTCTGCCATCTCAGTTGACTCGTTATAACCTGGTGCATCCCAACCGATGACACGATATCTATCTGATAAAGCCTTATATTGTGGCATCCAACTCTCTGAGCGCCCGCCAAGACCATGAAGGATAAGTACAGGGGTTCCTTGCCCACACTCTCTAAAGGATATAACCCCATCGTTGCCAATATTAATTTTCTTCAATGTCGGTACTGCCATGATTTTGTTCCTAGCATTAGTAATTTCCGAGATTATGCTAGGAGCTCCCTACGTTGACAAGGAGCCACCGTCGGCCATGATGGTAGGTATATAAGATAACAACCTCGGGAGGTTTCTATGGTGGAGAAGGTGGATGAATTTGCGGGCGTTAAGTTACCTCGTTCACCAGTTTATGGCAGGAAGGGTATGGTGGTATCCGGCCACTCACTCGCGTCTAGATCAGGCTTAAGAATTATAGAGGGAGGTGGTTCCGTCGTAGACGCGATGATCTCAACATCCGCGGTTTTGTGCACGGTTTTACCGCACGCGACCTCTTTTGGAGGTGATGCATTTATTATTTATCATGATGCGGATAGCAGGAAGACCCGAGGTCTCAATGCTAGCGGCTATGCGCCATTGGGAGCAACCCCAGAGTTTTTTAAGGATGGGATGATCGCTCATGGGCCTAATGCCGCCTCAGTTCCAGGTATAGTCCGCGGATGGGAAAGAATGCATCAGAGACATGGTAAATTGCCATGGAAAGACCTGTTTGCCGATGCGATTGATCTTGCCGAAAATGGGCATCCGGTCTCCCGAATTTTAACCAGCGCGCTGCGTCTTTTTGATCACGTTGGAAAAGATCCCGGATGTGCGGCTCTTTATATGCCCGGAGGTATACCCATGAATCCCGGAGACATTATCAAACAGCCCGCCCTTGCTGAAACTATCCGTGATATCGCTGAAAATGGTAGTAGCGCATACTATGAGGGACGAATTGCCGAGGCTTTAGGCCAATACAGTCAAGATAACGGTGGTCTGCTATCTGCAGCAGATTTTGAAGGTTATGAGCCAGAATGGGTCGACACTATAAATACAGATTATCGTGACCTTGACGTGCACGTGATGCCGCCCAACTCCTATGGTGTTTTAATGCTTATGCAGCTTAATGCTATTAAGAAACTCCCTGAGGCAGCGTTAACCGCACGTGATGAAGACCGACTAGCATACTTAATGACCGCAGCGCGCGCAGCATTTGATGAAGGAATACCCTATATCTGCGATCCGGCCGTCCACCCCGCACCTATCAAAGAGCTCTTAGGGAGTGAAATGACCAGCAGGCTTCAAGCAGCAGTCCAAAAGGCCTCTCCTGGACCCCATCACCCACCAGGTATTGGGGGTACCAGTTGTATCGTCCTTGCTGACGGTGACGGTAATGCGATTTCTGTTGTCCAAAGTGTATTCCACGTCTTTGGCTCTGCATTTTTAGAGCCTAAAACTGGTATTCTCCTTAATAATAGAATGACCGGTTTTGTCATTGACCCCAAACACCGCAACGTTGTTGCACCGCGGAAGAAACCCAGTCACACTTTAAATCCAGTCATGGCCTTAAAAGATGGTAAGGTAAAATATCAGCTTACCACCCCCGGAGGGCCAGCTCAGACCATCTCCAACGTTCAAATGCTTACCAATATGGTAGATCGCGGGATGGAACTATCGGCAGCAATCGAAGCGCCCCGTTGGTCAATCGATGGCAAGGCCAACATCCTGATTGATGATGAATTTCCTGACTCTGTCAGCGAAGCGCTTAAAGGACGTGGTTTTGATGTCAGCCGAGCCTCGGGGGCATCCTATTTTGGCTCTTCAAAATGTCTGGAAGTTCTTGAAAATGGCGTTTTAGTTGGTGCCGCAGACCATCGTCGCGAAGCTTATGCGGCCGGTTACTAAAAATTGCGATTCGTATCATGCTAATCCGAAATGCCAAGGTTGTTACCTGTGATTGTGATTTTTCAATATACAATTCGATAATCTTAAAGGGTGAAAAGATTGCGGCCGTGGGGGATGCCGACCTCCTTGCCAAGGAATTCGAAGGTGGGCCTGTAATTGATGCTTTTGGGCACACCTTAATGCC
This sequence comes from Alphaproteobacteria bacterium UBA2964, assembly GCA_002348425.1. Next base: position 11,039 of record DEBE01000228.1, read on the forward strand.
AGGTATGATCGACGGACACGCACACCTAGACCGCGAGGGCCTCAAATCTATTTTTCCAACACTAGCAGGCTGTAAATCTATCGACGATATTCTTCAACGTATAGAGGAATTGGTTGCCCAAAGCGAACCAGGGGCATGGGTGGTTACCATGCCAATTGGTGAGCCCCCCTATTACTTTAATGTGCCGAATAACTTATTAGAAAAGCGTTGGCCAACAAGAGAGGAACTTGATCAGGTTTCACCAAGAAATCCTGTCTATATCAGGCCAATTTGGGGTTACTGGCGTCATATTCAGCCTCTCACTTCGATTGCAAATACCCTTGCGCTGTTGGAATCCGGGCTCGACAGTGATCCGGGTGAACTAACTGACCTGATTAAATTCGAGACTGATGAAAATGGAAAACTCAACGGCGTCATTCATGAGCACACCTACGTCCCAATAGTTGAGCTTGCTTATTTCCGGAACATGCCTCGGTTTGGTCATTCTGAGCGTGTCGAAGGTATCAAACGCTCAATGGCGCTCTATAACGCAAGTGGAACGACCAGTATCTATGAAGAACATGGTTGTGCCCAGGAGCTAATTGAGGCCTATCAGGCCGTTAACAAAGAAGGGGCAGCAACAGTGCGGGCGAGCCTAGTTTATAGTCCGTCCTGGTATTTTGCGAACAAGGATGGATATGAATCAGCTTTTGCTGAATGGGCAGATTGGATAGGCGGCCTTCGAGGCAATGGAAACAATTGGTTAACTGTTGCCGGTATATTTGCGGACTTCGGAGTAACTCCAGACAATTTAGTGCGTAATAGGGCAGCACCATATACGGGTTGGTCAGGTTTTAATTATGACAGCGGAATTCCAGAGCATGGAATAAAAGATTATTTACTCGCTGCTGCTCGTAATAATAT
>DEBE01000160.1 GCA_002348425.1 Alphaproteobacteria bacterium UBA2964
TCCGGAAATCGCTCAAGTTCTGACTGTTAAAGATTTGAACCCTAGTCGCCTGATAGTGCAGGAACCTGCCCCAATACCCGAGAAAGAACTCAAACGTTCTTATGAATGGATTAAAAGTTGGGGAATGTTATCTGAGACTCCTCAGGCATCAGATCTCGTTGACCTGAGTTCGCAGCAAAGGGCGCACTCGTTGAGTGAGTAAAAACTTCTCTCACACCCTAGGGAACCGTGTTATTAGTTAAGACGACTTATTGTATTACAGGAATAAAATTGTCAGATAACTTTTTAATCAACAGAATAAGTTATGACTAAAGTTGTAAATAAAATAGAACGTCGCGAGAGTGTGCCGGTACAGGTCGGAAATGTTACGATTGGGGGGGGTACGCCTGTCGTTGTTCAATCCATGACAAACACGGACACCGCCGATGTAGATGCGACGGCAAAGCAGATTTTACAGCTTGCGCAGGCGGGTTCTGAAATTGTACGGATCACCGTCGACAGGGAGGAAGCCGCTGCTGCTGTGCCCCGTATCCGAGATATTGTCTACAACCAAGGAGTAGAAGTGCCGCTTGTCGGTGACTTTCACTATATTGGTCATCAATTACTGACTAAATATCCAGACTGTGCTGAAGCGCTTTCAAAGTATCGAATAAACCCTGGTAATGTTGGTTTTCGGGAGAAACGCGACATTCAATTTTCTACGATGATAGAAGTCGCACTAAAATTTGAACGTCCTGTCAGAATTGGTGTGAATTGGGGAAGTCTTGACCAAGAACTTTTGACCCACCTGATGGATGAAAATGGAAAAACACGATCCCCCCTTAAAGCCGCGGAAATTACTCGTGAAGCGATGATACAGTCTGCTTTACTTTCGGCTGAGCGGGCGCGTGAAATAGGAATGGGTTCGGAAAAAATTATAATTTCTTGCAAAGTCTCGGAGGTGCAGGATCTAATCAGGGTTTACAGTGAGCTCGCTAAAAGATGTAACTATGCCCTCCACTTAGGCCTGACCGAAGCCGGCATGGGTTCCAAGGGTATCGTCGCCTCGACTGCGGGGATGGCTGTCCTTTTGCAGCAGGGGATCGGCGATACAATCCGGGTCTCTCTAACACCAGAACCCGGCGGAGATCGCACCCGGGAAGTGATTGTGGCTCAAGAGATGCTTCAGACAATGGGGCTACGTTCATTCATACCTTTGGTGACGGCCTGCCCGGGTTGCGGCCGGACAACTAGTACGGTTTTTCAAGAGTTAGCGATGAAAATTCAGACCTATATTCGAGAGAGGATGCCGGAGTGGAGTCAAACCTATTCAGGTGTTGAAGAGATGTCCGTTGCAGTGATGGGTTGTATAGTCAATGGACCGGGTGAAAGTAAGCATGCCAATTTGGGTATTAGTTTGCCGGGTACCGGAGAGGAGCCTTCCGCTCCGGTATTTATCGATGGCCAAAAGGAAATGACTCTTCGTGGTCCAAAGATTGCAGAAGAATTTCAAACGATTATAGACCAATACGTTGAACGAAATTATCGGAGACACAACTAGGGTTTCTAAGTTGGGGTTTTGCCACCTGGTTTATTGACATCCTTGTCTTGGGCTTCCTGCTTGGTGAGAAGAAATGATGATGCGACGATTATAACGCTTCCAATCCAGACCCAGATTATTGGCCACTCGTTAAAAATAATGAGTCCAATCAAAGCCGCTATGGGCAGGCGCAGAAAGTCTAGGGTGATAACTACTGTAGCGTCTGCGGCATGAAATGAACGGGCCAAAGCGCGCTGCGTAAGTGCCCCAAAGGCGCCAATCAGGATCAACCAGGCAAATTGTTCAAGAGAAGGAGTTTTCCAAACAAAGAGTGCCACTATCAGTGCGTAAGGCGCAACAAATACCGCCTGATATATTGCGATAGTGTCTGGGTGTTCCGTCCGTGATAGATACTTAATCATTATCGAATTGCAGACGCTCAGCATTACCGCTGCAAAGGCATATATAATCCCGGGGTTTATTTCCTGAAACCCTGGTCGAACCACGATAAGAGCGCCAATAATCCCAATTCCTATCGCAACCCAGCGACGCGTCCTCGCTAGTTCCTCTAATATCAATATCGCTGCAATACAGGCAAATACCGGTCTCGTAAATCCAATAGCAGCTATGTCACCAAGTGGTATAAAAGTAGCTGCGAGGAAAAAAAAGGTAACGCTCAGGTAGGCAGAAATTCCTCTAACTGCGAATAAAGGAAATTTTTTTGTCCTTAAACGGGCACCGTTATTAGAAAGGGCGGTGGGCAGTAAAAACATTAAGCCAAAAGTTGCTCGGAAGAAAACCACCACCAAAATCGATAGTTCTGGTGAAAGTGTGCGGGCCACTGTCATCATACCAGTAAAACAAGTACCGGCGCAGGTAATCCAGAACCCGGCGCGTATGACACTAGGAAGGGTATTAAAACGATTACTAAAAGTTTGAAAAAATTTCATGGTTCGTTATAGGTGTCAGAGAGGAAGTGCGCTAGGGTCTGTGATTATAAAAGTTTGCTTCAAGAGACTAGTGATGCCTGACGACCTGGTGTTTGAAAATTTGATGATTCCATACACATCACTAGTTGTGACCTATATTCGTGCATCTGGGCCGGGTGGTCAGAATGTCAATAAGATATCCACTGCTGCGCAGCTGCGGTTTGATGCAAAACACTGTTCGGCAATGGACCCGAACCTTTTTAAAAGGCTGCAGCATATTGCCGGGTCTCGCATGACAAGTTCCGGAGTAATTGTTATTACTGCCAAACGATTTAGGTCAAGAGAAAGGAACCGTGAAGACGCAGTTGAGCGGTTGCGCCAAATTATAAAGAATGCAATCGCAAGACCAAAATATCGTCATCCGATAAGGGTCGGGAAGGTTCAAAAACAACGACGCCTTGAAAAAAAGCGTCGTAATGGCAACGTAAAGAAGGGAAGAAGTCGTATTCGCATGGATGATTTATAAAATTAAAATTTTTCGGATGAGGGAATGTCCTTGAAAGGGGAGAGGTGAATGGTCAATAAGATAACGAAGTCTGAAGATGAGTGGAGAGAAAAACTAAGTCCCGAGCAGTTTCACGTTTGTCGTCAGGGTGGAACAGAAGCACCTTTTACAGGTAAATATAATGATTTAAATGGGGTTGGAATTTTTGTTTGTTCATGCTGTGGAAATCCACTATTTGATTCTAAAACAAAATTTAACTCGGGGACGGGTTGGCCCAGTTTTTTTGCTCCATTATCAAAAGAGGCCGTTGAACTGCATGAAGATTATTCAATGTTCATGAAGAGAGTAGAGGTTAAGTGTGCGAAATGTGATGCGCATCTTGGTCATGTATTTCCCGATGGCCCCCCTCCAACCAATCAGCGCTTCTGTATGAATTCTGTTTCACTTCAATTTCAAGAAACTGAAACGCCCGTAGAAAAATAGTCACCAAAAACCAAAGATTAAAATTAAATAGGAAAAATTGAAATGATCCTCGTCACCTGTACTACCGGAAAAACAGGCCAAGCCATTACCAGAGCTCTCGTATCCTCAGGAAAGCAGGTTAAAGCTATGGTTCGAAAGGTGAAGTCCGCCCAAACGGCCAGGGAGATGGGCGCAGCCGATGTAATTATGGCCGACTTAGCGAACAAAGACGAGGTGCTTAATGCTATGGAAGGAGTAAGCGCCGTATACTACGTCGCGCCAAACATGGACCCAAATGAGAGGTTAAACGGAGAAAATATAATCTCCGCTTGTCAGTCGGAAAATATCAATCATCTTGTTTTTCACTCTGTTCTCCACACGCAAATAGAGGCCCTTCCACATCATTGGGAGCGTCATTTCGTTGAACAGTCGATAATTAATTCAGGAATTCCATTTTCCATTCTTCAGGTCGGCTCTTACATGCAAAATATGCTACCCATGTGGGAAAAAATGTTAGAAAGTGGCATTCATCGAATGGCTTATGATACAGAAGCACCAATGAGCTTGGTCGACCTTGAAGATGTAGCTGAGGTGGCCGTAAAAATAATAGACAATAGTAATTTCTTTAATGGAATTTTCGAGATTGCTGGTCCCTCCATCACTCTTCTTGAAAAGGCCAAAATTTTGACTTCTATATTGGGTAGGAAAATCATCGCTGAGAAACAACCACTCGCCCAATTTCTTGAACATGGAAAAGCGATTGGTTTGAGCAAATACACCCTGTCAATGATGTCTAAAATGTTTCCATACTATGATAAGCATGGCTTGGTCGGCAGTGACAAAGTGCTAGAATGGATTCTCGGTCGCAGACCAACAACTTTCGATGAATTTGTTCGTCGTATAGCGGCGTCCTAGGCTTCTGATTCATAAATCATCGCCTGAATTGGTTGACCAAATTCTGGTGCTGCCAAGTCCGGGCAGGCACTCGCCGCTACAGCAAGGTCCATTTCCGCTCGAAAATCTATATAAATTGGTTCTTTGGGCCGGTTTGGGGAGTGTTTTATTTCGCCGGTTGAAGTATTAATTTCTACGTGCTGAAAAAGATTTAACGGGCTAGGGATTAATTCTGGAGGAACATTCCATTGACGAAAACCATCCACTAAATTTTCCCAGCACCCGTGATCTGGAATGGGGATATCATCGCCGTGATGATACTGGTTTAATCTCCCTTCTTCTTTGGCTCGTGCATACCGAGGACCAGAGCAGGTTCCGTATTGCAAATCGTGATATCCCAATCCTGCAAATTGATCCTCAATAATAGTCATCATCGGGTTGTTTAGTTTGCTGTACAGAACGTCACCTTTTGTAATCCAAAGTTTCATGTTGTAGACCTTGGTACGAGCTTGATCGAACCGTTCATTAGTGTTTTTAAGACTAATACATGCAAAATCGATAATGGTCTTGGCTGTCAAACGCAGTATCTGTCCCTCGGTCATAGAGGCCCCCCAACCGGTGTTGGCTGGTACAAACTCATCGCTTATTATTTTCATTGTTTTTCTCCTTTTGCCAGTCAGGGTTGTAAAATAGTGACTGTTGACTTTGCCCCTGAAGCGGAAGTTTCTGACGCCGGACAATTCATGATTGCACAAATTACGTTAATCTCGGCTTCCAATTCTATTGATACATCCGTCTTTGGCCCTTTTGGCTTGGGCTTAATACGACCGTCCTGACTGATATCAAGGTTTCGAAAAAAACCGAGGGGGTCGGGCAGGTTTTCATAGGAAATATTGATAGGAGATAATATAGATAGCATACCCTCGGCGCAGCCATGTCCAGATTGTAAATCATGTAATCCAATTCCGGAAAATCCATCTGTAAGGAATTTCATCATGGGATTATTCTGTTTGCTAAATAAACGGTGCCCAGCGGTTGGATACATGTTCAGGTTGTATATTCTTGTTCGCGCGGTATCAAAATATTCCCGTATGTCTTCTCTTTTAAATGCATTAAAATCAATTACACTTCGACCGGTAAGTTTCAATATTTGACCGCGGTCTAAATTGCCCATCCATCCTTCTTGAGGGTTTACGGTTTCTTCGCTGATAATTTCCATGACGATTATTTCTAAACTTCTATTTTGTTAAATTTCAAATACGGTTGCTTTGACTTCAAGTCCTCTTGTTTGTGAAGCCATATCCGGACAAGCGCTAAAACCAACTAGTAGCTCACATTCAGCAAGAAGTTCCAAGTTTACAGGTATTTCCGGACGGGTTTGAGTTCTTTCCATACACCCAGTGTCTTGATCAATTTGCATATTTTGAAAAAAGTTTACCGGACTGGGAATATTTTCATATGGAATACCCCATGGTTCCAACGCCCAGGTAAGGTTTTCGGTGCAGCCGTGATCTGGTAATTTCATATCCTTGCCATGCAGGTATTCACCAAGCCGACCTTCTTCAGCGGCCCGTTTGTGCCTAGCTCGGCCGCACATACCAAATTGTAGGTCATGTGTTCCTTTACCTTTAAATTCATCCTTTATAAATTTTAAAAGCGGTTTGCCACTACGCGACAACATTTGGTGCCCTTCTTTAAGATAAATACAGTTGCTTGCCTCTTTTGTGACGGCTTGATCAAATGCCTCACGAAAATTATTGCGGTCAAAAGCTACAAAATCAATAATTGTTCGAGCGGTAAGCCGTAAAAATTGCCCGGCAATCAGTTCAGTCGCCCAGCCTGTATTTTTTGGGGCTATATATTCCTTTATTACTCGCATTTTGACTTGGTCTCACTATACCTCAATAGCACAATTAAATTTAAAAACGGCGAAGGGAACTATTCCAAGTAAGGATTTATCATTATTACTTTCCAGAATCTATCTCTTATTGGTGCCAAATGCGAAGCCTTCACTCACAAAGTAGAGCAGGGTATTGAAAAAAAGTTATTCAAGGTATGATAGTGTGTTTTTGGTGCCTTGTTTTGTCTTAACGCCGCGAATTTGAAAAAAGTAGTATTCGAGTTAGAAATGTGGATTATTAGGGTCGCCTACTATGGATTCATAGCACCAACTTCAACTAATATTGCAAAAAGAAAGATAAATTTATGAGAATTTTTGCATTTGCAGGTTCACTTAGAAAAGAGTCTTTGAACCACCAATTAGCACAAATAATTAGTTCCAAACTTCAAGATTCTAACGTCGATGTTGATTTAGCTAAATTTAGCGAATTTAACATGCCGCTTTTTGATGGTGATTTACAGAGTGTTTCCGGTATTCCGGATAGTACACAAAAATTGGCCGATCGCATTTCTATGGCGGATGGATTGGTCATTGTATCACCAGAATATAACCATGGTGTTCCGGGACCTTTAAAAAATGCCATAGACTGGTTATCGCGTATCAGACCTTTTCCCACTGCAGGGAAACCGTGTTTTCTGGCGTCCGCGGCCCCTGGCCTTGTTGGTGGAACACGAGGTTTAATTGCGATGCGGCCGGCTTTATCCTTCATGGGAGCGTGGATCTCGGGAGAAAGTTTTTCCCTTGCACAGGCTAACCAAATGATGGCAGAAGGCAAAATTGTAAATGATGAACTTGATAAAATATTGAACGGAATGCTCGAAAGATTCACAAAGGTTACAGCCTCTCTTCAGATAAAATAAGCTATTTGGATTTAAAGTTATGGATCTTGGAAACGCCTTTGATGTTGCGGCCGCACGGCAGCCTTCTTCCCTTGCATTTGTGGATGGTGGGTTGAGACGAGATTTTGAAAGCTGGCAATTGGACATTAGGCGTGTCGCCCGAGGCCTTTCAAAGTTGGGTTTAAGAAAGGGAGATCGTCTTCTTTGTATTTCTTCGAATAGTTACGAGATGGCCACTCTGTATTGGGCTTGCCATATGTTAGCCGCAATTTTTACACCTTTTAATTGGAGGGCTACTGCTGAAGATATAAAGTTTGTTTTAGAAGATTCTAGGCCAAAAGTTGTCGCCTATGATCATACGGCAGGGCCAAGAATAGAACCTTTAATGGAAAAAATTGATGCTTCGGTTGTCCGTATAGAGAAGACGGAAACCGGGTTTAATTTCAATGAATTACTCCATGAAAAACCCATTTCTGGGCTATGCGGAGCTACAGATAACGATATCTGTCTAATGCTTTATACCTCAGGAACAACTGGACGGCCCAAGGGAGTGCCGCGTTCACATCTTGCAGAATATACTGCCGGTGTTTCTGTTATTGCTCATCTCCGGTATAAATTTGGTGATGCAGCTCTTGGTGTTATGCCTATGTTTCATACAATGGGCGTAAGAATCTTGCTTTGCGCTGGCATGATCAACGGTGCTTTTTTTAACATGCCAAGTTTTGATGCTGAGACGGCTCTTGCACTAATAGAAAAAGAGAAGATAAACACACTTTTTCTAGTTCCAACTATGTTCCACGATATGTTGATAGAAGACGATTTAGATTCCACTGATATGTCTTCGGTAAGGAACGTTGCCTATGCGGGTATGTCGATGACGAGTGAGCTGGAGAGGCGTTGTATTGAAAAAATCCAGCCAGAAATATTTGCAAATTATTATGGTTCGAGTGAAATTTTTACATTTACATTTTGTGATCACCTTGATCAAAAACCTGGTTGTGCTGGCTGGCCTGGCTTAAATCAGGGAGTAAAGGTGGTTCGTGCGGACTGTGAAAATCTAGTAGGACCGGAAGAAGTTCTGAAGCCCGGCGAAATAGGCGAAGTTATTGCTACCATGAAAAGTCCTGAGGCGTTTTCAGGTTATTGGAATCGACCGGACGCAGACGAGAGAGCAATTAGAGAGGGCTGGTATTTTACAGGGGACCTTGGTTATCTTGATGAAGACGGAGAATTATTCCTTGCAGGAAGATTAGATGACATGATTATTTCGGGAGGAGAGAATATTCACCCTGAGGAAGTTGAAAATATTTTGTCCGAGTGTGAACTTGTTTCACTAGCGGCGGTTGTAGGTCTATCAGATGAACGAATGGGACAAAAGGTAGTGGCTTTCATTGAACCCAAGAATGGTTGTGTAGATAAGGAAGCTCTTGATAGGCATTGTCTTAACTCAACTTTGGCTAGGTTTAAACGTCCTCGACAATATGTATTTGTAGAACATTTGCCAAAATCAGCGTCAGGAAAATTGTTGAGACGTGAGTTAAGAGAGGGCAACTACACTGCCCTCATTGAACACAAGCAAACTTTATAAGAGAGATTTGAATATGAGTAAGGATTACGCAGCTGAAAGAGGGGAGCTATTAAGAGAGTTAGATGGCCTACGCGTTGAAATAGATATCAAGAAAAAAATTGGTTTTCTCATTCTTTCCCGTCCCCCACTGAATATCGTTTCTTATAAGGGCAGGTCTCAGATTCGCGCTTTAATCGAAGCATTGGATGAAGACGCAGATGTTGGGGTAATCGTAATCCGGGGTGATGGAGGAATTTATACCTCAGGCGGTGATGTAAAAAGTTTTCCAGATATCCCGTTTGATGGAATGTCAGATCTAGCGTGGAATATTGGGGCACCGGAAAGATGTTCTAAACCGGTGATTGCTGCGCTGGAAAAGTATGCCTTTGGAGTTGGTTTTGAACTAGCAATGGCTTGCGATTTCAGGTTTGCGACGAAGGATACGATGGTAGCGTTACCTGAAATCAACTTGGGAGAAATGCCAGGGTCAGGTGGAAGTGTTCGGGTTGCAAAAGTAGCGGGCCTGACGAGGGCAAAGGATATGATAATGCTCGGAAAACGTGTTCCAGCTTTAGAGGCAAAAGAGTGGGGTTTGTTGACCGAAGTCGTTAATGATGGAGCATCACTATCGGAATTAGTTGAGCAGTATGCCGCAGATTTGAACGCGAAGGGTCCACTAGCATTAAGGGCCTTGAAGCGTGTTCTTAATGCAGTCTATGACACCAGTTTAAAGGTCGCGCTAGACATAGAAGGGCACTCCTATGAAAAATTGCGCTCCACCCAAGACTACAAAGAAGGAATTGATGCCTTTGCGGAGAAACGCAAGCCCAAATATGTAGGTAAGTAGTCTGCTTATCTAGTTTTTAACGCCGGTGGTAAAGTTTAAGTCTGGAATTTGAAATGTTATTTTGAGCCCCATCCGTACCGTCTTTTCCTTTTCAAAAGTCGGTGCCATCTTCTTAATGGTACTTCAACAAATTCTATTGACCCATTTCGATTAGCGTCGTGGCGCTTAAACCATCGCTTCATGGGCGCATGGAGTTCGTTTGCCGTTATTTGACGGTCTCCATTGATATCCAGAAGGTCAAATATATTAAATGAGCGGCAGCGTTTTAAGCCTCTGCCTCGGCGTTTTAATTCCTTTAAAGAGAGTGACTTATTATTGTTGATATCAAGAGCGCGAAGTATACGGACCTGGTTGCTAACAATTTCTTTTATGGTGACTTCACCATTTTCATTTAAATCACAAAATTTAATGAAATTCTTGAAACGTCGCCTTTGTTTTTTGCCCTTTTTGCCTCGTTTAAGATGGATAAAAATTTCAGATGTTTCAAGAACACCATCATTATTAAGGTCGTGACGCTTGAACCAGCGCTGCGCTGGCCTTGATAATTCCAAAGCGGTAATTTCTTGGTTGCCGTTATCATCCAAAAGATCAAAAATAGTAACCGATTGCCATAATTTTAGGTTGCTGCCGCGACGCCGCATTTCCTTTGGCGCCAGTCCTTGGCTATCATCAATGTCAATGGCTTGAAGCATGCGTCTGTGATCTTCGGTAATTTCATCAACAGTCACCCTACCGTCATCATTAAGATCGTAGAGACGCATAAATTTCTTTGCTTGGCGGTTCTGAAATTTAATTTTTGCGTTGGAAGAATGATCGAAAAAAGTTTTTTCTTGAGGCAGTTTATTATAGTTAGCAGATTGTAAATCTGATCTAGCGTGTACCGAAGCGTCAAAGAGTATAACCACCGTAGCTGCCGCTATAAAATTTGAAGAATAAAGTTTCATTCCATTTTCACTTTTTTAAGTTTTAAAAACCCAATAAACATTTACAACCCTCATTTGTAAATCGAATTTCCTGCAACCTTCAGCCAGATTTTGATGAAATATAAAATAAAACAACCTTGTTTTTTGTTTCAAAATGAATATCCAATATTGAATGGATAGTGTACTTGTTTCCATTCGTTTCTATTTAAGGGTATAGGTGGCGATGCATGTCTTCAGTCGTTTTAACATCGATTGAGACCTTTGAAGGAGATCGATGTGTTGATATTTTTGAACGTGAAGATGGCACTTTTGGTTTTGAAGAATTTCGACGAGATCCAGAGACAGCTTTAGGTTGGTTCAAAACGGGCTTTTTTGGGCAGAAATTATTTTTAAATGAGGCGACTGCATTAGAGGGAGCACGCCAAAGCGTTAAATGGCTTGATCTTGAATTGCAAATTTCGAGGGGACAATTGAATAATGGTAGAAAAAAAATCTAGCAGACGGCATTGGTCGCAAGATGTCCACAAATTGTTTAAAAGAATTGGAATTCAGCAGGTTGCATATGTACCTGATGGCGGTTTGGCAAAACTAATCAAATGTTGTCAGACAGATAAATCAATGAGGTCGGTGGTTCTCACGACAGAGGAAGAGGGTGTCGCTCAAATGGCTGGAGCCTGGCTAGGTGGTCAACGCGGTGTTCTTCTTACACAGTCAGGCGGGGTCGGAAACTGTATAAATATGTTGTCTATGATGCAGGAATGCCGGATACCATTGCTATCCCTCGTGTCAATGCGCGGAGAGTGGGGTGAGACATTCCCATGGCAAGTACCAATGGGACAAAGTACTATCCCGGCTCTTGAGGCTGCCAAGGTGATTGTGCATCGGGTTGATAAACCTAAGGAGATTTTCGAAGCAGTTAATGCAGCAGCAAAACTGGCTTTTGACGCAAACAGAGCAGTCTCTGTTATTATTTCTCAAAGAATTTCAAATAGCGGGAGCAGAGGCTAGTGACTAAAATTTCAAAATTGAAATATTCACTGCAACGAAGAAGTGTGGTTCATCGAATTTTAGAATCGCGTGGAAATGCAGCAGTAGTGGCTGGAATAGGCAATGCGGTTCATGACGTCGCTTCTTTCAGTGATGATCCTAAAAATATGTATCTTGGTGGAGTTATGGGGGGCGCATGTATGGTTGCCTTTGGGGTAGCTATTGCGCAGCCTAAGAGGCGTATTCTTGTAATTACTGGCGATGGAGAACTACTGGCTGGTGTGGGTAGTCTTGCGACAATTGGTGTGGAGAAACCAGATAACCTCTCAATAATTGTAATTGATAATCAGGCTTATGGTGCAACGGGTAATCAGCATACCCATACGGGGCGCGGGGTAGATCTTGTCGGGATCGCACAGGCCTCGGGATTTAAAAGCACAGCCCTCATCACGAAGAGCTTAGAGCTTGAAACACAAATTCCCATAATATTTCGGAAACCCGGGCCATATTTCGGTGTTGTAAAGGTTACAGGTAAATTGGCGCCAAGGATTAACGCACCAAAAGATGGAACTTATGTCTCCAGACGCTTTCGAATGGCAGTAGTTAGTGAAGGACCGCAATGATAGCAGTTTCAAATAAAACAGACTGGCCCGGTTCAGTTTTTAAAGTATTAAAAAAACATAAAGTGGGTCAGATTGCCTACGTTCCCGATGCCGGGCATACATCACTTATCCAAAAAGCGATATCGGACAATGTCGTTAAAACAGTTTCCCTGACGTCCGAGCAAGAGGGTGTTGCGGTTTTGTCGGGTGCGTGGCTTGGCGGTGAAGCTGGTGCGTTACTTTTGCAATCCTCGGGAGTGGGTAATC
>DEBE01000136.1:0-2023 GCA_002348425.1 Alphaproteobacteria bacterium UBA2964
TTTCACTACCAAAAATTGTAAAGGTCAGTGGCCAAGGAGAACTGGCCTGGATATTTAATAATGGTGGTGGAAAAGATATTTATGTCGGAGGATATAGGGACGGAAAATTCCACGGCCAGGGAACCTATTTCTACGCGGATGGGGATAAATACGTTGGCCAATATAAGAAAGACAAAAAGAACGGTCAGGGCACCTATACCTGTAGTCCAAATTCCATGAACCCGGGAACGTTGTACAAAGGAACATGGGAAAATGGAAAAAAAATTGGCCAGCCGGTTAGGTGCACTGACTATGAGGCGATAAAGGAATTTGCAAGCGCGGCCGTTCAAATATATAGCATAATTAGAGGAGCAGATTCTTGTAGGGATGCTGGCCTGCTTACCAAGGGAGAAGTGAATAAACTTGAAGGGTTGGGCAAAGATAATATGTCACTTTTTTCGATACATTATCAAAAAGAGGCTAAATGGAAGGGTAGAATTACAAAACAAGTTATAAAGGCTGCCAAGAAGCAAGCATGGAAAGCAGCGAAGAAGACACAAACATATATGTTGCTTCATTTATCGGCGTTGGCCGTGCTCAACGGACAGGAGCCTAGGTGGAAGGGTATAAAACACTGCCGGAGCGCAATTGAAGGGTTGGAGAATCAGAATCGTCTATTAAAAATTCAGTCCTCCAAAGATAAAAGGTCTGGGCCAAGGTTTTAGCTTCCTTTGTTTGTCGATGATGCGGTTAACTGAAATAGTGTAATTTTCGTTATGATAAATTTTCTGCACGCTCAAGCCCAATCATCTGAAAAACTTCTCGGCATAGGGGCGTGGTGGGGTCGCGTAATTGTTGAGGAATATTAAAGTGGTTGCATTCGGAAACCTCAAATTCTGAACAGGGCCAACCGTGGTTGCGCCAGGCCGCGGCATAAATATTACTTTGGCGCTTAAATTCAGAGGTCTCGGATCCCCCATAAGACACAATAAGTGGACACCCTTGCCCGGGAAGATGGTGTATCGGGCTGTTACGGCGTGCCGCGGGTTCGTCCAGTTGTGCCCACTCGTTGGGTTCAGATAACCTGACCGGCTCGAGGTCATACAAGCCGTTGAGTGCCAGTGCTCCTTTTATACAATTTTCTGGTACGCCAAACCTATCATGCCAACCTCCAGCAAGGACCATGCCCGTAATATGGCCTCCGGCAGAGGTTCCCCCGATAAATATTCGATCGGGGTCTGCTCCAAAGGTTTCTGCACCGTTTTTCCAGACCCAGGCTACGGCAGCACGGCTTTGCCGTGTTATCTCATCTAAAGAGGCGCTGGGTGCCAGGCTGTAATTTACCGGTACAACAGCAATTCCGTGTTTGACAAAATTAGGAGCCATAGCTGCTGCCTGTTTTTGGCTGTTGGCCCGCCAATAGCCACCATGAAAATAGAGGAATACCGGGGCCTTCTGACCAGCCGGAAAGACATCGATTAATTCATCGGGGTGATCACCATAGGATACATCGAGTAGACACTCCAAAGTTTCTCTTGCCTCTTTGCTGTATGCATCATTCTGGCGACCAAAAATTGTGTAGTCGGGTACCGTCGCTCGAGCATTGTATTCGATATCCAATTGGGCTTGGTCGAAATCGCGATAGACCTTGATCATTGAAAAGCTCCGAGTAGTGTTAAAGTATTTACTTATTGTTCTCATTATTTTTTTACGCAAGACCCTTCATAGGAGAAGCGGTCAAAGGGGCAAATATCAGGAAGAGCCATTTGTATTATAGGTCACCTTGTATTAATGATCTGTAGTCGCCTGAAAACCGGTGAGTCACTCCTTTCCTTGACCTAGAGGAAGGCGTTGAGTTCCTGACCTGGAAAAGAAATAGAACAAAATAAGTACCCGCAAAGTAGGGCGGGCCTTTTGTTCCGCTTTTATCCTCTTTTTTCCACTATTTTCCACTTTTGACTTGACGGGGCAGTTAAAAAAGCCCAGAAAACTGCGGTCGGGGTGTAGCGCAGTCTGGTAGCGCATCTGCTTTGGGAGCAGAGGG
>DEBE01000136.1:2115-10686 GCA_002348425.1 Alphaproteobacteria bacterium UBA2964
GCAAAAAACAAAACGCCAGTCGGCCAGATTGGCTCCCACCTATTTTATAACGACATTCATTTTATAACGATATTCAATAGAACAAAATAAGTACCCGCAAAGTAGGGGCGCGACTTTTGTTCCGCTTTTATCCTCTTTTTTCGTTATTTTCCGTTTTCGACTTGACGGGGCAGTTAAAAAAGCCCAGAAAACTGCGGTCGGGGTGTAGCGCAGCCTGGTAGCGCATCTGCTTTGGGAGCAGAGGGTCGGGAGTTCGAATCTCTCCACCCCGACCAGTAGTCTTTATCACAAAGGCCCCAATCGAATTTGTAAATTCGCAAGTTTTTTGAAACTCTGCACCGTTAGCCTTAAAACCAATTATTTAGTTAATCGTTTCATTCTCCATGAACCTCTACAGAGGCGGTAATATTTCATTTTTTGATGCTACTGTAATCTCTTTCAGGCCAAATCCGGGGGGCTCGTGGCCCCCTTGAACTGCTTCCGCTGCCTTTCTCAAGAGACGACGAAATTTTACAATACCCATATCGGAGGTGGCAAGATTTTCCAGTTCGTGAATGGCAATTGGGCGTTGGCTAGTTTGCGCCTCTTTATCCCCGGGTCTCCTCTGGGTATCCTCATAAGATTGAGGAGGGGGGACATTGCTATTGGAGAGACCGGGTGCAGCTTCGGCCCAAACTGAGCCTTCCGCCTTTCCATCCTTTACTGGTAAAGCCTCTATATGGAAACCAATGGTATGAGTGTCGTCCACAGGAACCCACCAGCCGATAAAACGACCTGGTTCTAAAATCAATTCATCACCTTCAGGGGTTTGGGAGGGAAGAGAACGAAAATTAGGCAGAAAAACCTCCCCTATTCGATGGAACCTATTACCGTTAGGAAGAGTAGCATTACGAATGTAACGGACACTATTATCTGTTTCTTGAAAATCTATATCTGGCAACACTGAAAATGCAGGTGTGAATTGATTTCCACTATTGGCTGAATGCAGAATGAAGGTATGCATGGGGTCGACAGCATTTTCATGAATTTGTAGCCAGTTACATTCCGCGACAATTCCCCTCGTATTGTTTCGGTAAGCATGTAATTTGATCCCACTTTGTTCGAGTATACTAAATTTCGGGAAAACTGGCCTGGTTTCTGGTGGACCCATATAAACGAAGACTAGGCCTCCAAATTCATGCGCTGGATACCATGGTTGTCGTACCTTGTTCTTGTAGTCACTGGTCTCTGGTTCGCACGGTTGGTCTAGGCATACTCCTTCTGTGTTGAATAGCCAGCCATGATAGCAACACCTAAGCCCTTCTTTCTCTATTCGACCGTACTCCAAAGAAGCACCGCGGTGGACGCAATGTTGATCTAGAACCCCGACGTTCCCTTTTAAGTCTCTAAAGACTACCAGGTTTTCGTGCATAATCTTAATAGGTTTTGGCAAATCTGACAGCTCACTAGACAAGGCAATCGGTTGCCAGTAACGCCTGAGCAGTTCGCCGACAGGTGTTCCAAAGGCTGTTTTAGTTAGAAATGTATCTTCACGAGGCACCTGAGCGGTTCGCCCGTATGCCGAGCCAATTACTTTTTCCATATTTCAATGGTATGTTGGGAAAGGTCTTTGTCAACAGAGCCTTTTAAAAAGACTATCCAATTTGCATCCAAAAAGTGAATCATCACTAATTTTTTATAAGAATTCATAGGAATAAGTTTCTAATCAAAATTCTCGTCTAACTATTTTGAAGTGGCTCTAACATTACTTTCTAAAATAACGTCTATCAAAGTGGGTCCGTTTCTTTGAGATGCTGCTATTAACGCTGGTCTTACTTCGTCCGGGTTAGAAATTGTTTCGGCCGTAACTCCGAGTGAACGAGCGATACCAGCAAAATCGATTTTGGGATTGTCAAAGTCCATTCCTAAATAGCGGTCATTTTTATGGAAACCCAGGAGCCGTTGTTTCAGTATCCTATAGCTCCTGTTGTTCGTAATGATGAACGTTATTGGAAGGTTTAAATGGGCCGCGGTCCAGAGAGCCTGAATGGAATACATAGCGCTTCCGTCACCACTGAGACAGGTAACCGGACGATCGGGATGAGCGAGTTTTACTCCAACAGCGGCGGGTAAGCCCCAGCCTATACCGCCACTTGCATTCCCGTGGAAAGAGTATCTGTCGACATACGGCAGGAGATCGGGCAGAGCCCGTGAGCTAGTTAAAGATTCGTTAACAATAATCCCGTTATCATTGAGGGTATCGACAACACTTAACATCAGCCAGTCTGGTTCAATTGGGAACGTGTTTGATTTTGATAAGGCAACCTCTCTGGCTTTCAGGTTTTTGCTTTCCCAGTTTCCTTTTTTTAACTCCGTTACACGGTCCTGGGCTAACCTTAAAAATTTACTACCCCCTTGGCTTTCTATTTCGGGAATAAGTCCTTCTACTGTCTCCTTCACATCGGCTCTAATAGCGATGTCAGCGGAATAGTTTTTCGCTAGCTCCCAATCATCAAGGCCAATTTGCACTACATTGGCGCCTTCAGGCATTGGATCTACTTCGCTTGCTACGGATGTCTGTAGGACGGTGCTGCCTAAAAATATCAGCAAATCGTAGGGTTCAAGCGTCTTCTTAATTTCCTTTTGTGATCGGGATAAGGCGCCCATGTAAGTAGGGCTCCGTGACAAGAAATGTGAGCCGTAGGCAATTGTTTGTTGATAAGCCGCAGCGCCTATTTGTTTAGCTAGTTTGCTGACGGTGTCTAGAGCATTGGAAATAACAACTTCATTTCCTGAGATGATTGCGGGGTTCTTTGCTTCTATAATTCTCTTAGCGAGCCCGGCAATTGCCACGTTGCTAGGTTGAACCTTACTGTCGACGCGGGACTGGGCACCAAGATTTATCGCTGCGTGATCTAAGAGAACATCCCCGGGTAGAGATAAAAAAACGGGACCCATTGGCGGGGTCATAGCAACCTTAGCGGCCCGTCGAATAATTCTGGGCATATCCTCCAATCTAGTAATTTCAATCGCCCACTTTACGAGCGGGGCTGCAATGGGCACTAAAGGTGCGTAAAGCACCGGCTCTGTGAGGCCGTGTCCCTGTTCTTGTTGACCCGCTGTTATGATCATTGGAGTATTTGTAAAGGCGGCATTATAGATAGATCCCATCGCATTTCCGAGGCCTGGAGCCACATGGACATTGCACGCGACAAGCTGTCCCGATGCTCTGCTAAATCCATCTGCCATTCCGATAACGATAGACTCTTGTAACCCCAAGACGTAGGGCAAATCACTTTGTTTGCTTAAGGCATCCATAACTGGTAACTCAGTAGTGCCCGGGTTACCAAACATGTGAGTAACGCCTTCGTTTTTTAGCAGGGAAAGAAACGCCTCTCCTCCCTGAATGCTGTTAATACCTGTCATTTAATTTCCCTCAGAGTCGAATAACTAGCAATGATCGCTGCGACGGAGGACTTCTGGTTTAACTCTTCTGTATTCTAGTGAGGCGCCCCAATGCCAACAGTGTCTATCAAGCACCTCCTCACTGCCATTCTTGTCTTTGAAGAAAACCTCGTCTTCGTGCATTATTTTGGCAGGTTTTTGAAAGTCTGTTAATGGATGAGGCAGGGCTGTTGGTTGCCAATTTTGCCTCAGTAATTCATCCACTACCGTGCCAAAAATCTTCTCCGTCAGAAACGTTTCTTCTTTCCAAACATTTGCTGTTTGACCATATGCTGATCCAAATTCACTGTTCATAAACTAATGGTATGTCTGATAGGCTGGCTGTCAACACAATGGTACTTGTTAATAAGGTGCTTGGGTTTATAGAAAAAACATGATTTTTTACGAGAGAAAAGAAAGTAAAGAATAACACAGAGGAGGTTAGTTTTATTTCGCGAAAGATTTCACAAATTACTGTAAAATTAAGTGGAAAATCATTTGGAAATGAACGAGGTTTTAGATAATGGGAGAAGAAAATATTTAGTGTTTTTCATTTAAGTTTTTTCCATTTAATTTTACAAACGGTCTGCGGTTAATTTTTCAGGGATAAAACTATAAATTCATTGTGAATGGATATGGAAGCCAACATACCAAATATAGATAGACCAGATAACGAAAAAATAAACAATTCGGGTAGACCTATTAACGTAAAGATTGCCCGTTTCTGCGCGGCGTTTATGACGCTGGGCTGTCTTATCTGGAATTTTGATTTGCTCACGCTATTTGATATGGCTCCGATCGAAGAATCTTTTCAAGCTTTTGTGTTAGGGTTATCACTGGCAGTAGTTTTTTTAACTATTAATAGTTCTCGTCAAACTAGCGGAAAGATTAATTTCTTTGATGGGTTCTTAGCTGCCATTTCTTTCTGCCTTTTAATATATGTCAGTTTAAACTTTCAAAGATTGAAAGAGTTTGGTTATGCAAATAGTACCCAAGAGGTTATTGTTTTGGGCTTGGTACTTTCTGGCCTTGTTATCGAAGGCTTAAGGCGATCCGCCGGTTACGTTTTGTTATGTGTGGTCGGGGTTTTTTTGATATACGCGCCACTAGCCCACCTTGTGCCGGGTCAACTAGTCGGACTCGATTTGCCTATGTGGCAAATAGGAATGAATTTAGGGTTTAATCCAAATGCATTGTTTGGGGCGCCGTTAGTGGTGTCTACGACAATCGTAATTATGTTCATTTTTATGGGCCAAGTTCTTTTAAAGGCGGGCGGAAGCGAATTTTTTACGGATCTTGCAATGGCAACGATGGGACGACGAAGAGGAGGCGCCGCTAAAATATCAGTGATGGCTTCAGCACTATTTGGAACAATTTCTGGTGCTGCTGTTTCGAACGTCGTTGTGACAGGTGTAATTACGATTCCGCTTATGAGGGAGTCTGGATATCGGGCCACTCATGCCGGTGCAATTGAAGCGATTTCGTCCACAGGTGGCCAAATGATGCCTCCCATTATGGGTGCGGCTGCGTTTTTAATGGCAGAGACCTTAGAAATTCAATACCAAGAGATCGTTATTGCTGCCCTTATTCCCTCAATTCTTTATTACTTTGCAGCATATGTTCAGGTTGACCTCATAGCGGCGCGTGACAACATTTCCGCAATTAAACACAAAATTCCTGAGCCTCTTAAGGTACTGAAGGAGGGTTGGTATTTTCCACCCCCCTTTATATTGCTAATCTACATGCTCTTCTGGGAAAATCAGCCTGCAGGAGTGGCGGCTGTTTGGGCCGCTGGCTTGCTTCTTTTTAGCGGAATGATCTTTTCCTATCGCGGAAAGAAAATATCTACATCGAATTTCTTTGATATATTGGCAGAGACTGGGGTCGTTACTATTAATCTTATAATGATTGTTGCTGCTGCGGGATTGGTAATTGGTGTTTTGAATATGACAGGCCTTGGCCTAGCATTGCCTACCTCCCTAATAAGCTTGGCTGGAAATAATCTCTGGGTCTTACTCATCATCGCAGCAATTGTTTGCATAATTCTTGGCATGGGTATGCCGACAACAGCGGTGTATATTTTGCTGTCGGCGCTCGTTGCCCCTGCGATTGTTGAGGCAGGCATTGAGGAGGTTCCTGCACACATGTTTATTCTTTATTTTGGAATGATGTCGATGATAACCCCACCGATTGCTCTTGCTGCCTTTGCTGCGGCAACCCTTACCAAGGCGGATCCTATGAAGACAGGGTTTATATCTATGCGATTTGGATGGACTGCTTACGTTGTCCCATTTTTATTCGTGATTTCACCGACCCTTTTATTGTATGGTGACAACAATTATTCAATCGCGGTGGATGCGCTTACAGCTGCATTTGGCGTCTACTTAATATCCGTCGCAGCGATTGGCTATTTTGGAAAAAGGCAGGGGTGGATAACGCGGGGTTGTTTAATTCTTTGCGGAATAGCGGCAATGATCCCCGACCAGGCATTAGGTTTACAATATGGTGCCGATATCTGCGGAACAGTTTTTGGGTTTGCAATTCTTTTCAAAGAACTACTTAATAGAAAGTTAAAAGGCTAAATTCTTAATTAGAGAATTATTACAGTTAAAAAGTTTAGATTAATCAGAGGAAAACAGATGAAAAAAAATGTATTTTTTAGTGTTTTTGCAGTAGCGTCTGTCACCGCAAGTTTGGCGGTAGCGCAAGTTGTCAGCGTTGCGACAAATCCACAGGGGACATTGGGTTATCGCACGGGTATTGCCGTAGCCAAGGTTGTCACGGCAAAAACGGATGTCACAGCCCGAGCACAGCCAATGGCAGGCTCGTCTACATATTTACCAATGTTAGATCGTGGAGAGATTAATTTTGGGTTTACCAATGGTGGTGAACTTCAACATGCCGCTGATGGTGTTGGAACATTTGCAGGAAGAAAACAGGCAAATCTCCGCACCGTTGCTGTAATGTTTCCGTTGCGTTCGGGTGTTGCTGTTGTTGGGGATACCGGCCTGACAAAGATTAGCGATCTGCAGAAGTTTAAAGGAAAGAGGGCGCCAACTAAATATACATCACTAGCAATTATTCAGGACTTTATAGCTGCCGCTATGATCAATGGCGGGGTGTCCTATGCTGACTTTAAGGGGGTTCCCGTGTCGGGTTTAGCTAAAGGCGCATTGGCATTAGGGCAAGGAAAGGTCGATTTGGCTTGGGTACCCGTTGGTTCCGGGTTGGCAAAAAAGATCAACAATCAACTCCGCAATAGGGGTGGTATGCGGTATTTGGATCTAGATACGTCACCTGAAGCACACGCACGTTTTAAGAAAGCAGCACCCGCATTAACTCTTAGAAAAATCGTTAATACAAAGTTGGCGGGAATTAAACAGCCGACACACGTTGCAGAAATGTCTTACATCATGCTTACCGGAAAAAGCACCGATGAAGCCCTAGTTTACAAGGTGACGAAGGCCCTCATTAAACACCAAAAGGATTTAGGAAAAGCATTTGGGGCATTTAAGCGGAACAAAAAAGCGGGCATGGGGTCAGTTAAAGAAACGCCATACCATCCGGGTGCAATCCGTGCTTATAAAGAAGCTGGAATAAAAGTTGTAAGGTAGCATTTTGTCATAGGGATTTGAGGTTTTTTTTGCAAACTTGCTTGCTTGTAAAAAAACCTCTTTCCTAAGCCAGATTTCTTTTGAATTTTGACCAAACAGGAAGATATTTTATCTTTAATTTACAATTTTAAAGGTCTAATTTTAACTTGAATTAACGATATAAAATTTGAGGACCCGAAAACGGGGCGAGGTCAATGTCTAACGCCAGAATTTATAAACCATCAAAAAGTGCAATGCAGTCCGGAAAGGGGAAAACAAAGAGTTGGGTACTCGAGTTTGAGCCGTCTGCTGCGAAAAGGCCAGACCAACTGATGGGGTGGATCGGCAGCCAGGATATGAAAGCCGATCAAATACGAATTAAGTTTAGTGAAAAGGATCAGGCGATTGATTTTGCTCGCAGAGTTGGAATAAATTTTCGGGTTCAGGAGCAAGCAGAAAAAAAAGTAAAACCCAAAAGCTATGCAGATAATTTTCACCCGGATCGGATTACAGGAAACTGGACCCATTAAAGAGTTTTTAAGTTTTACCGGATAGATTTGTGATTAATGAAGGATGGTAACAAAATTCTAGCTGGTTTAAATATAATTAGGAGCGCCCGTAGCTCAGCTGGATAGAGCATCGGCCTTCTAAGCCGAATGTCGCAGGTTCGAGTCCTGCCGGGCGCGCCATTATAATTCAGTTAAGGAAAGATGTCTGAATATGCTTACTACCGCAAATAAAATTTCTATCAATTATGAAATCACTGGGCCAGAGGATGCCCCCGTTCTGGTTTTTAGTAATTCACTGGCCACATCGCTAGCGATGTGGAACGATCAAGTTGATCATCTCAAGGATGAATACCGCATATTGCGTTATGATAACCGGGGCCATGGCGGTACTCCTCTACCAGATATGGAGGGTCCATATAGTATTGAGTTGTTGGGTCGCGATATTCTCGGTCTTCTTGATGTTCTTAATATTGAGAAGGTCTCATTTTGTGGGTTGTCAAAAGGCGGAATGGTCGGGCAGTGGCTCGGAATTAATGCGCCAGATCGACTAAATAAATTAGTTCTTTCCAATACGGCATCCTATTTCCCTGATAAGGAAATGTGGCGAGAGAGAATAAATATGGCTACGAACGATGGAATTCCTGCTATTGCGGAGGCCTCCATCGGGCGTTGGTTTACTCCAGGTTACCTGGAGCGGTCCGACACATCCCCAACAATAGACTTCGTTCGACAGTTTATTCTGGAAACAAGTAGAGACGGATACCTTGCTTCCAGCGTTGCTATCCGAGATATGGATTTTCGTGATGAACTTTCGCAGATCAAAGTTTCCACGATGGTAGTGATTGGTGAAAAAGACCCAGCAACAATCCCGGAATACGGAGAATTAATCGCTTCAAGGATACCGGGTTGCAAGACATTCGTCGTTCCTGATGCCGCACATTTATCCAATATTGAACAACCGATCGTTTATACCTCTGCTCTAAAAAATTTCCTGAATGGATAACTATTGGTTTAAATTCTTAAAGTGCTCTTGAAACCTAACGGCA
>DEBE01000052.1:0-4064 GCA_002348425.1 Alphaproteobacteria bacterium UBA2964
GGGCGTGGTACTGGTTTCCCGATTGCACTCGAGGGGGCGCTGAAGCTAAAGGAGATTAGCTATATTCATGCAGAGGGCTATGCTGCAGGTGAGATGAAACATGGTCCTATAGCTTTAATAGAAGACAATGTGCCTGTAATTGTTATCGCTCCGTCCGATGCGCTTTTTGAAAAAACTGCTAGTAATATGCAGGAAGTAATTGCGCGCGGGGGCCGTGTTATATTTTTATCAGATAAAGATGGGATTAAAAAATTAGGTCGGATGGCAGCAGCAACGATCGAGGTGCCAACGGTCGATAGTTTTGTAGCACCTATTCTATATACTATTCCTGTACAGCTTTTAGCTTATCACACAGCGCTGATTAAAGGTTCAGATGTAGATCAACCCAGGAATCTAGCTAAGAGTGTCACAGTCGAGTAGTTTTGAGTGGTGAAAACTCAGAACCAAAATATTCCAATTATTTGTGCTTTGTAGTCTCAGTTCAAACCAACAAATTGATGAGTGAAAGAGGTGGAATAGTGGTGTAAGGGGGTATTGAGTGTCTGTTGAAGCAGTTAAACATATTATTGCCACCGTGTTTTCTGCGCAGAACGCCCTTCGAGAATTGGCACCAGAATTTAAGTGGGCAGGAATGGGAAATTTACTGTGGGACTATGGCGAGTATGTCTGCATAAAAAAATATGGTTTGACTAAAGCAACAGCAGGTGCCGATGGGTACGATGCGAGAACAGCAGATGGTAAGTCAGTCCAGATAAAAACTAACCATGCGGCGAGTATGATTGGTTATAGGGGCGAGGCAGATTTGATGCTGGTAATTCATGTTGACGATAGTGGTGAATTTGAAGAAATTTATTACGGAGATTTTGCACCCGTAAAAAATGCTAGCAATTTTTCTAAAAGAGACAACAAAAGCACTATCACTATTAGTAAACTGCGAAAACTTAAACAGGAATTGTATGTCCCAGAATCCCCTAGACGGTGAGGAGGGGGAAGAACATCCGAAGTCACTCTCTCAGATAACTCATCAAAATAGTCTTATCGACCACTTCCATACTGAAGTCGGACCACACCTCTGGATACTCTCGTTTTAACAGTTCCTCCTTTGCCAATCTCTTTTTCAGAATGGAATGGACGTGAGCACCTTTGAACTGTTTGCCACGCACGGTCAGGTATCCCTTCTTATTCAATAACTCGGCAATATCATTAAAGGTCATTCCTTGCTCTCTATACTCAGAGATGGTCTGATAAAGGAATAGTTGGTACGAAGAATAGTGATTACCGGTGAGGGCAGGGGAGCGATATGTGATGGTGAAGTTAAAGGTTAGGTCGGCAATGGAAAACCCTTCATCACACCGTACAAATGCTACCGTAGAGTAGTTTCAACTGATGAAATAACTTTGGGTAAAACCAACCGAACCCAATTTATGAAACGCATTTTGCGTATCATAAGGCCTCCTTCGCAGTATGATCGTGGCGTGACATTCGTTATCTAAAGTTTTTAATAGAACAAATATAATCAAGTGTTGAAGCTAAGTATTTTTACACGTTATATAATTGGTTGCAGTGGCACAAAAGTTCCCCAACTCTGTCGCCGAGAAAGTTAGATTGTTGAAATGTTAATACTCGGGTTAAATCTCGGTCTTCACGACGGCGGAGCCGCGTTGTTTGATGACTATAATTTAATTGCTGCAGTGCAGCAGGAGAGGCTCACGAGAGTGAAGGGCGATGGTGACGGATTCAATAATTCGGCTATTGATGATGTCCTTAACATAGCGGGAATAACTAGGGATCAGATTGATGTTGTTGCGATGTCTCGGGCGTTTCTGCCAACTAGTTGTTTCAACCTTGGTTTTCGGAGAAATGCGGTTCACGGCGTTCGTCGCCTATTAGGTCGCGAAGTTTTCAAAGATATTGCGGGGGAACTAAAACGCAACCAGATACCTAACCCAACGCATCTTGTCAAATCCACGACCTTTAAAAGGGCTCTTGGACTCCGGGAAGATGTGCAGCTATTTTTTTCCAATCACCATTTTTCTCATGCTTTATCCGCATTTTTCTACACAAATTGGGACAATGCACTTTTGTATACGGCTGATGGATGCGGGGATAACGTTCATTACTCCATTCGGCATTACGGTCAAGAATGCTTTACGAGTTTTTACGGAGATGACCGATGGCTTCTCAAACCAAGAGAAATAAATAGTTTAGGTCTCGCGTATGGGTACGTTACGGAAGCTCTTGGTTACAAAATCAATCGGCATGAAGGTAAAATCACCGGTTTAGCTTCTTTTGGACAACCGATAGCTCTTCAAGAATTGAATTCAAAGTTTTGGGTCGACGGTTCGGGTATAGTTTGTTCGTCTTATCCTAATTTTAAAAGTATGCAGTTAGATATTGCTGGTATTGCTAGGAATCTTAATCCCGCGGACATGGCTGCTTCGATCCAGAAACTATTAGAGAGTATCATCTGTCAATCTATCCAGCATTTTGTATTAAAAAGCGGTGCAAAAAAATTAGCAGTTGCTGGCGGTGTTTTTGCGAATGTAAGTCTTAACCGAAAAATTTCCGAGGAAACAGGCGTAGATGAAGTCTTTGTTTTTCCAGGAATGGGTGACGAGGGGCTTTCGGTCGGTAGTGTATTGCAGTTTCTTTTGGAACGAGACGGAGAAGCTCGTTGGGTACGTTCGCGTAGGATGTTAGAGGACGTTTATTTGGGTCGTGATTACGATGCCCAAATGATACATGCCCTCAAAAATGTTAGCGACGTTGTTCGTATTCCAGGAACCGCTGAAGAGGTTGCAGCGGAACAACTGGTTCAAGGAAAAATTTGTGGAATTTATTCTGGGCGAATGGAATTTGGTCCGCGGGCACTGGGTAACAGAAGCATTCTGGCAGCTGCGACTGATAAAAAGCTAAATGATACATTAAACCAGCGTCTGAACCGAACTGAATTCATGCCGTTCGCGCCAGTAGTTCTGGAGGAGAAGGCGTCAGAAATTTTTGAAATTAACTCATCAAATCGGTACGCCTGCCGGTTCATGACTATTACCTGTCTTGTGAAAGAAGTTTATAGGAAAAAAATTCCTGCGGTCGTCCACGTAGACGGCACTGCTAGACCCCAAACTATATCCCGGTCGCAAAACCCATTCTATCACGGAATCTTGGACGCCTACATGCGCAAGTCTGGATTACCCGTTCTTGTAAATACAAGTTTTAACGCTCACGAGGAGCCGATTATAAATGCACCCCAGGAAGCGATAGCAGCATTACGAGACAACAGGGTCGATTGTCTCGTTACTCCCCATGGGGTTTATCGGAAACGTGGTATTTAGCAAGACCAGTCTGCTAAAAGTAGGCATCAGGCGTTAAAAAAAGTTAGGCAGCATCAGCACCCGTTAATTTAGAATTGAGTGTATTGATACTATCACCAAACGCTTTCAGCTCGTCTACAGGGATGAAAATGAGAAATCTATGGGGTATGATATTGAGGAGGAAATGACGAGCGTTGTTATCCGTCAAAACCTCCAAGATCGAGTAGGAGTTAAAAAAAATCATTGAATGGAATGGTTTAGATGAAATTGAATGCCCCCTTACGAAACCATTCCGTCACAGTCGAATGAATTTCTTAAAATTAGGATTTCTTCGCCTTTTGAACAATTATTTCCATTCGGTTTAGGGAATTGGATCGATCTGCTTTGCTAAAAGGGGGAGGGCCACCAATTGTTTCACCAGTTTGGCGAATTCCTTCCATAATTTCCCGTGTGGCAAGTGCCATACCTATATTATCGTTGGTATAAATGTAGCCGTTAGGTTTAATGACGAGAGCCCCTTCTTTAAGGCATCGTCCAGCAAGCGGAATATCGTTAGTCACGCATATATCTCCCTGTCCGATATGGTCTGCAATCCAGTTATCAGCGGCATCGGCACCTTGATTGACAATGACAAGTAGTATCAGCGGGTTTAGCGAGGGGCGGATCCCGCCGTCGCATACCAAATAGGTTTTAAGATGGTGGCGTGTCGCTATCCTTTCTACCTCCTTTTTAACCGGACAGGCATCAGCATCG
>DEBE01000052.1:4074-7228 GCA_002348425.1 Alphaproteobacteria bacterium UBA2964
TTCCTTCCATAATTTCCCGTGTGGTAAGTGCCATACCTATATTATCGTTGGTATAAATATAGCCGTTAGGTTTGATGACGAGTGCCCCTTCTTCAAGGCAACGTCCGGCAAGCGGAATATCGTTCGTCACGCATATATCTCCCTGTCCGATATGGTCTGCAATCCAGTTATCAGCGGCATCAACACCTTGATTGACAATGACAAGTAGTATTAGCGGGTTCAGCGAGGGGCGGATCCCGCCGTCGCATACCAAATAGGTTTTAAGATTGTGGCGTGTTGCTATCCTTTCTACCTCCTTTTTAACCGGACAGGCCTCAGCATCGACATAGATTTTAACCATTATAGAAAGGCTGGTTTCATGATTTTACTTTCCTACAGATGGTAACGGCTGATTTAGCAACAGAAAGATCAAACAAGGGATGAAAATCTAAATACCTGAACCGAAATACTTTGCAGTCAACTTTGTTAACTGTTTTATTTTAAAAAAACCTTGGATGAGACCAAGTTTTGTTCGGCGTTAGGGTGAAAGCGTTATTTCACCATTTAAAATTAGTCGATTACAACGCGGTAACATGCCACTTATTTAATAAAATTGGAGTATTTTGGATGTATATAGCAATGAACCGATTTAAAGTCGTGCTAGGTAGGGAAAAAGACTTTGAAAAGATTTGGAAGGAGCGCGACACTCATTTAGAGGGTGTGCCGGGCTTCAAGAATTTTCACTTGGTAAAGGGTAAAAAAGAAGAGACCCATACCTTATATGCATCTCACAGTACGTGGATTTCAAAGGACGATTTTTCAAATTGGACCAAGTCTGTTGCATTCCGTCAGGCGCACAGGGGAGCGGGTGAACATAGTGACATATATTTAGGGCATCCAGAATTTGAAGGATTTGAGGTAATAATTTAATTTGATTATAGTTTTTGTGGGCTCAACCCACCGAAATATTAAAGACTAAAACCTCTAATTAATAAAAAACCTGCTTTTAGCAGGTTTTTTTGTGATCTAAAAAGTGAAATACGTAGATATTGCAATGTTAAATAGAATATTATTTTAGCATGGGTTTCTTTAGAAAGTATAATATTTTCTATAACTCGCTTCTATAAATTTTTGTCATTTACCATAAACCTCAATGGCTATCGAACTGTAATTATGAAAGGATTCCTTTTGTAAAATTTTATTTTTAATGGTTTGGGCATCTGTTAATAATCACGTTAACAGCGCCATAAGTGACTTTAAATGCATATTTAAAATATCCCTCCATCATTTGGTAAGGTCTTATGTAAAATTATATACGTAATTTTTGTCTTTCCTTATTTCAAACCATAAATCACAGTGTAACAATGAAAATCCTATTAACACTAGTTGTCCTAGCGGCATGTGCTATCTTTTATCCGCAATTTAACGAGGATGTGGATTCGAGCTGTGCGGCTTTGGAGAAGAAAATAATTCGGCTTGTAACCGAAAAAAAAGATACATCCTCACTAATTACTAGTTTAATCTTAAAGGCCATATCTGGTGGAGCCGTTACAAGTGAAATGATAAAGACGAAGTATCCAAACTTTCCACCAGCAGTGGGTTGTTCCATTTTTTATTATGAAGTGCTTATAAATCCAGAAATTGGAAAGAAACTGAAAAAGGTCTTCGAGCGGAACCTGTAATTTTTCGGTAAATCTAGTTTAACCATAAAAAAACGAGAGATTTGATTGAAAAATATTGAATTCAATATTCTACCAATTTCTAGCTCTACTGGTGCAGAAATCTCTGGCATAAATTTGGGTGATACACTTTCAGATGATAACTACCATAAAATTCGAGAAGCCCTATGCAGGTGGGGTGTGTTATTTTTTAGAAATCAAAATATTACGCCAGATCAACACCTGAAGCTTGGAAAGAGGTTTGGTGACCTGCACTTAAGCAAAACCATTTCAAAGGTTCCGGGTCACCCATTAGTAGGAGAAGTGAGAAAAGAACCCGATCAAACGAGAAATATTGGTGGCAATTGGCATTCTGATCACAGTTTCGCGGCGGTTCCACCAATGGGGTCCATTCTCGTAGCTCGTGAACTACCAAATAAAGGAGGGGATACACTATTTGCTAATATGTCCTCTGCCTATGAAAAATTATCTTCAGGTATGAAAAAAACACTGGCAACATTGTCGGCTATACATGCAAAGAAAAATGCCCTTCAGGCAAAAAACCTGTCCGCTGACCGACAGGTGAGTGAGGATGAACTCAAATCATTGGGAAGAGCGGTAACGGAACAATTTATCCACCCAGTTGTTGCCAAACATCCGGAAACCGGTCGAGAGATACTATATATCAACCCTACTTACACGGTCCGATTTGATGGTTGGACTGAAGAAGAAAGTAAGCCGTTGTTGAGTTTTCTTTATGACCAAGCCGTAAGTCCGGAAAACACATGCAGATTCCAATGGGATGAAGGTTCTATAGTTTTCTGGGATAATCGGATGATATGGCATTATGCAGTCAATGATTATCATGGAAAACGACGGGTCTTACACCGAGTGTCTGTTAAAGGGTCTAGGGTGTCTGCTTAGCCATTATTTTTTTTCGTTAACTGGGCACCGGCTCAGTGGTAGCTTGTCGTCCTAGACTTTGCCAGGCAATGGACGTGGAGGCTATTTGAGCTGCCTGATCTGGCATCAAATTATTATCCCAATTGTGAGCAATTAATCGCCGAGCAGTGAAGTGTTCTGATTCATTTGAGATTAACCACTTGATTGGCTCTTTCATTACATCTGGCTGAACTAGGCGAGCGCGTTCCGTCTTTGCAATTCCTGGTACGAAGTTAGTGTTAGCCGGCCCACCTGGGATTAGAACGTTTACTGTGACGTTTTTATCACTCAGGTCTCCTGCCCAGTTCGCGGAGGCGGCTTCAAGTGCTGCCTTCGAAGGCCCGTAAGGCGTCCATGACGGACGGATCATTGTATCGAGGCTGGTTGTCACATTAACAATTCGGCCCCACGCTTGTCGGATCATATAGGGCACGGCGGCTTTTGCGATAATGAACGAAGCCTTCACATTTATGTCAAACATTTGATCCCATTTTTCTTCCGGGACGTCCCAAAACATGACCTTGTTACGCCGAAATTCGGGATTGATTATTGCTATGCTTACGCCTGCATTGTTA